>JBFWQN010000247.1:0-7701 GCA_050249405.1 Hyphomicrobiaceae bacterium
CGCCAAGCAGATCGACCGTCCGTTCTGGCTCGATACCGTCGGCCAGTCCGATCACGTCGAGGTGCGAGTGAGGCACGACACCGCGGTGCTCCGCTTCGTCGCCCGCCGCAGCCAGACCTATGCCTCCAACTCGCACATCTTTCTCATGTGGATGGCCGGCACATCGATCGTGCTGCTGACGGTGGCGATCCTGTTCCTGCGCAATCAGATCAAGCCGATCCTGCGATTGGCGGAGGCAGCCGATGCGTTCGGCAAGGGCCGCCTCGTGCCGGACGACTTCCGCCCCCGCGGCGCCCGCGAGGTGAGACAGGCGAGCCAGGCCTTCCTCGAGATGCGCGAGCGCATCACCCAGCACGTCGCACAGCGCACCACCATGCTCGCCGGCGTCAGCCACGACCTGAGGACGGTGCTCACACGCATGCGCCTGCAGCTCGCCTTCCTCGGCGACGGACCGGAGGTTGCGGCCATGAAGGGCGACCTCAAGGAGATGCAGCACATGCTGGAGGACTACCTCGCGTTCGCCAAAGGCGACGGCGGCGAGGTGGCGGCACCGACCCATGTCCAGACGCTGCTCGAGGAGCTCGTCTCCGAGTTCCAGCATCTCGAGGTGACCATCACGCTGCGCATCCGCCGTCGGCGCCGCGACATCGTCATTCCCCTCAAGCGCAATGCGATGAAGCGCGCCGTCGGCAACCTCGTCTCGAATGCGGCCCGCTTCGGCGACCAGATCGTGATCCGCGCCGCCACCGAGCGCGGCTGGCTGCGCATCGAGGTTGATGACAACGGTCCCGGCATTCCGAAGGACGAGCGCGAGAACGTGTTCCGGCCGTTCTACCGGCTGGACCACGCGCGCAATCAGGACGAAGGCAACTCGGGCCTCGGGCTCGCCATCGCGCGGGACATCGCCAAGAGCCACGGCGGCGACGTGGCACTCGGTGAAAGCTCGATGGGCGGGCTCAGGGCCATCATCACGGTGCCGCTGTGAGGGCCGGGATCGAGCGGCTCGCGGCGGCCGAGGTGATCGCGCGCCTCGGCCTCGCCCCGCATCCCGAGGGCGGGCACTATCGCGAGACCTTCCGCGACGTGCCGGCGCAGGGGACGCGCCGCGCGGCCTCGACCGCGATCTATTTCCTACTGGCGGCCGGCGAGGTCTCGCGCTGGCACCGGGTGGACGCCACCGAGATCTGGCACTGGTACGCCGGTGCTCCACTCGAGCTATCGGTTAGCCCCGGCGCGGACGTCGGCCCGCATATCCTGCGGCTCGGTCCCGCCCTCGACCTCGGCGAGGAGCCCCAGCATGTGGTGCCGGCCGGTCACTGGCAGCAGGCGCGCTCGCTCGGAGCCTGGACGCTGGTCGGCTGCACGGTGGCGCCCGGCTTCAGCTTCGAGGGCTTCGAGATGGCCGCGGACCGTTTTACCCCGGGCGCAGGCTGAGCCGATGAAGCGCCGCAGCATGTCGATGAACGTCGGCCCAGCGCCCAGGCAGCAGCCTCATCGTCGCGCGCCATAACATTCCGGGGATAGAGCCACGGTCCGTCGCGCCCCCGCCTTGCTGCCCCGCCGCGACTCAGGGAACAGTCCCGGCGCGCGAATCGCATCGCGCCGCCAGTCGGGGCAGTTCGGGGGCAGTCGAGATGAAGCGGGAACAATCGGGTCCATTCTTGAGCGCAGTTTTCGTGGACTACGACAACATCTACCTGTCCCTGCGCCGCAAGAACGAGGAAGCCGCGAAGCGCTTCGCCAAGGACGCCGGACACTGGATTCGCGAGATCGAGACCGGCTCGCTCATCACCTCGACGAACGGCCAGCTCTCGCGCCTGCCCCGCCGCATCGTCATGAACCGCTGCTACGGCAATCCCCAGCCGCGGCGGAATCCTTCCGACAACTCCACCGACATGACCTCGTTTCCGTTCGTCAGGCACCACTTCCTGCGCGCCGGCTTCGAGATCGTCGACTGCCATCCCCTGACGGCCCAGCTGAAGAACGCCTCCGACATCCGCATCGTGATGGACGTGCGGGATTTTCTCTCGCACGAGACGCACTTCGACGAGTTCATCATCCTCTCGGGCGACGCGGACTTCACGCCTGTGCTCCATCGCCTCCGTGCGCACGGCCGGCGCACCGTGATCTACGCGACGGACTACACGGCCGTCCCCTATACGGCGATCAGCGACGGCGAGGTTCGCGAGGCCGACCTGATCGCCATGCTGCTGGAAGGCAAGCCGGCCGCCGGTGCCGGGCCGGCGGACGCCGCCACGGCAGCCGATATCGAAGCGAACCGCCGCAGCATCATCGATGAGGTGGTGACGGCGGTCCGCACGTCGGGCACTCCCGTGCCTCTGGAGGTCCTTGCCGATCGCGCGGTGCGCGCCATCGGCCACGATCGCACCATCGGCACCGGTTGGGCGGGCGCCGGCGGCTTCCGGGAGCTGCTCGCGCAGGGCCTGCCCGCAGGCATCCGGCTCTCGGGCGAGCCACCTTACGTGGTGATCGACACGCAGCGTCACCTCGTGGCCCAGCCGGCGGCGCAACGCCTGCAGACACAGCCGCTTCCGGCGTCGCTCGACATCGCCGAGCCAAGGGTCGAGCGGCCGATCCAGGCGCCGATACGCGAGACGGCCGAGTCGCGCATCGCGGCGGGCATCGGCAGGTTGCGGCCGACCGACGCCGCTGCGCAACCCGCACCGACACCGGCACCTCAAGCCAGCGTCCCGTTCCAGCCTCCGCGCCGGCCGATACTCGAGGCCCCGCAGGTGGCTGCTCCGGCCGTGCACGAGCCGCAACCGGTCTCTTCTGCCATTCAGCTGTCCATCGCCCGCATCCACGAGGCCTGCAAGGCGCCGCCACTGGCTCCGCCCGAGTACCGGCTTCTGTTCGAGCTGATGGCGCAGGAGATCACCGAGAACGGCCTCATCGGTGCCCAGACCATCCAGAATATCGCCCAGCGCGCGCAGGATCGCGGCATCGACGTGCGCCGCGACGACGTGCGCTTCGTGCTGGAGGTGGTGAGCGAGGCCGACCCGTGGTTCGAGCAGGGTGCGTCGGCCAACCTCTTCGCGGGGCGTTTCCGCAATTTCGTGGTCGCCCGTTGCCGGGCGCAGGGGCTCACGCTGTCCGCCGACGAGCTGGATCTGGTCGAGGCATGGTTCGCTGGCAGCGGACTGCCGACAGCAAGCGTGCGCCATGCGCCTGCCGCGCCGGCTATGATCTCGGCCCCGCCACCCAGGCCGGCGCCTCCGAGCGAGGCTGGCTATTGGTCGGGATCCGACGAGCGCCAGCAGCTGGCCGATGCACGGGGCCGCCTCGGGGCGGCCACTGCCACCGACGTGCCCGATAGCGTCGATGATTTCCCGCGGATGTTGCGCACGCGCATCCGCGGCTAGGAGCACGGCTGCCGCGCACGACCACCGTCGGGCAATTGCCGTTTTTCCGAAGCTCAGCCTGGCGCCGCCTGCAGCCGGGCCGATGCCGAGGCGCGCCAATCGTGCCATCGCTCCTCGGCGCGGCGGCAACCGTGGAGCCGGGAGCGCGTCACGTTGACAAGTTGCCGGCGCTGACCACAGGTGACGCCGCCCGCAGCGTCAGGAAAAGCAGCGCATGGACTTTGAATCGCTCGTTCACGGGATCGTGACGTTCATCAAGGAGCATCGCTCCTGGGCGGCACCGATCATGTTCGTGCTGGCCTTCACCGAATCGCTCGCCTTCATCTCGCTGGTGCTGCCGGCATGGACCGCGCTGGTCGCCATCGGGACCATCGTCGGCGCGGGGGGAGGCAACGATTTCTGGGTCGTGCTCGCCGCAGCTGCTGTCGGGGCGGCGCTGGGCGACTGGATCTCCTACTGGCTCGGCTACCACTATCACGAGCAGATTTCCCGCATGTGGCCGATCAATCGCTATCCGAACCTGCTGCCGCGAGGCCAGGCGTTCTTCGACAAGTGGGGCGACAGCGCCATCTGGCTCGGCCGCTTCACCGGACCGCTCCGCGCCTCGGTGCCGATCATCGCCGGCACGGTGCGCATGCCGCAGCTCCGCTTCCAGATCGCCAATTGGGGCTCGGCGTTCCTGTGGGCAGCGGTGCTCATGTTTTTCGGGGACGGCCTCGGCAAGATCTGGCAGGTGATCCATCACAGGATGGCCGGTTGACCCCGATCTGAGGCCCGCGGCAGGAGAGCACGGCGTTGTCCCTCGAGACCGTCTGGTCGGCCACCGTCGAGCTGGTCAGGGCGAACATCGCCTGGGCGGAGCCCCTCGTGTTCCTTATGGGGCTCGCCGAGGGCATTCCCGGGCTGTCGCTTCTGGTGCCGTCGAGCGCGCTTTTCCTGGCGATCGGCACGGCCCACGGTGCGACCGGCGGCGCATTCTGGCACTTGTGGCTCGCGGCCACGGCCGGCGCGGTCATCGGCGACTGCATCACGTACAGCCTCGGCCGGCTGCTTCGCCATGACGTCGAGCGTCTCGGCTGGTTCGCGGTGCATCCGAATGCGCTGGCGGCGGGACACGCCGTTTTCGAGCGCTGGGGGGCATTGGCCGTTCTCGTCGGCAAGTTCACGGGCTTCGCCCGACCGTTCATCCCCGTGGTCGCGGGCATCGTCGTCATGCCGCTGCCGATGTTCATTGGCGCGAGCGTCCTCTCCTCGCTCGCCTGGGCCGGAGCCTTCCTCGCGCCTGGATACGGGCTCAAGCTGCTGATCGACTGACGGCCTGCGTTGCAGGTCGCGGCCCGGGTCGCCATGTCCCTACCGAGTGCCCCCGGCAACGCTGCGAGGACGAGTCATGCCCCCTCCTGCCGCAACTGCCAGCGCCCCGGCCCAGGCCGCGGGCCCGCTCTACCCGCCGTCCGTGACGCCGCCGGCCGGCCCGCTTCCCATGTGGCGCTTCCTCCCGCAGTTCCTGCGCAATCCACTGCGTACCCTACCGGAGCGCGTCTACCACGAGCCGCTCTTCGCGCCGCCGAGCATGGGCGGCCGCATGGCCTGGATCACCGATCCGGCGCTCGTCGAGCGGGTGCTGCTCGATGAGCACGAGGCATTTCCGAAGTCGCCCATCGAGCGTCGCATCTTCTCCTCGGTGCTCGGCGAAGGCATTCTCACGGCCGAAGGGCCGAGCTGGCGCTGGCAGAGACGCATCGTGGCCCCGCTCTTCCGTCACCAGGAGATCGTGGCACTCGTCCCCGCCATGTCCCGCGTCGCCATGCGGCTGGCACAGACATGGCGGCAGCTTGCGCCCGGCACGGTGCGGCGCATCGAGGCGGACATGACGGACGTCACGTTCGATGTGCTGGCGGCCACCATCTTCGCGGGTGCGACCGAGGCGGAGGAAGCAATCCTGAAGCGGCACATCGGGGACTACCTCGAGCACACGAGCTGGGACGTGGCCTTCGAGCTTCTGGGCATTCCGGACTGGGTCTGGCATCCGGGCAAGCCGGCCATGCGGCGCCATGCGCGGGCACTCGACCAGACCATCGGCGGCATGCTCGCACGCGAGCGCGCGGCGGGCTTTCCCGGCGGCGGCCTGATGGCGAAGCTCGGCAGCGCGAAGGACCCGCAGACCGACGAGCCGATGAGCGACGGGCTCGTGTGCGCCAATCTGCTGACGTTTGCTGCGGCGGGGCACGAGACGACGGCCAAGGCGCTCACGTGGGCGCTCTATCTGCTCGCCCGCGCGCCCGACTGGCAGGACCGCGTGGCGGCCGAGGTGAGGGCGATCGCCGGGGAGGGCCCCATCGAGGCGCGCCACCTCGACGGTCTCGCCGTCACCCGGCGCGTGCTCAAGGAGGCCATGCGGCTCTACCCGCCGGCGCCTGTCCTCGGCCGCATGACCACGCGCGCGACCGAGCTCGGCGGCCACCATTTCCAGCCGGGAGCGATGATCATCGTGCCGATCTGGGCGATCCATCGCCACCGCCGCCTCTGGGACGATCCCGACCGCTTCGATCCCGACCGCTTCCTCCCCGAGCGCGAGGCGGCCATGCAGCGCACGCAGTTCATGCCGTTCGGCTTCGGTCCGCGCACCTGCATCGGCATGAGCTTCGCCATGATGGAGGGCGTCATCCTGCTAGCGGCGTTCGTACGGGCCATGCGCTTCGCCTGGGACGGCCGGCATTCGCCCGAGCCCGTCAGCCGCGTGACCTTGAGGCCCCGGGGCGGCATGCTGCTCACCCTCTCGCCACGCTGAGCCCGTCCGAGTAGTCGATTGCTCCTCGGAGGCAAGTCTGATTCCTTGGCGCGCCATGAGCAAGCATTTTCGCCCCTGGAAGATCGATCAGACGCAGCTTTTGCCGGCGTCGGTCACGGACTATGTGCCTGAAGGCCACCTGTCGCGGTTCATCGTGGCGCTGGTGCGCGAGAGCCTCGATCTTCGCGAGATCGAGGCCGGCTACACGAGCCCGCTCGGCCAGCCGCCGTTCGATCCGCGGCTGATGGTGGCGCTGCTCCTCCATGCCTACGCCTCGGGCATCTACTCCTCGCGCCGGATCGCCAGGGCGTGTGGGGAACGGACCGACTTCATGATGATCGCGGCCGGCGATCCGCCGGACTTCCGCACCATCTCCGACTTCCGCAAGCGGCATCTCGCGGCGCTGGCGGGGCTGTTCGTGCAGGTGCTGAGGCTCTGCGAGAAGGCGGGTCTCGTGAAGCTCGGCCACGTCGCGCTCGACGGCACGAAGATCAAGGCGAATGCCTCGAAGCACAAGGCGATGAGCTACGCGGGCATGAGGAAGCGCGAGGCCGAGCTTCAGGCGGAGGTCGATCGCTGGCTCGCCGCTGCCGAGGCGGCCGACGCGGAGGAGGACCGGGCGCACGGCACCCGGCGCGGCGACGAGATGCCGAGGTGGGTTGCCGACAAGCAGAAGCGGCTGGCGAAGATCAAGGCCGCCAAGGCCGAGCTCGAGGCCGAGGCCAAGGCGGCGGCCGAGGAGGAGCGGCGCCTGCGCGCCGAGGCCGAGGAGAAGTGGATCGCGGAAGGCCGCAAAAAGAACGGCAAAGACCCGGCCCCGCCGAGCGAGGCGCCCGATCCGAAGGCGCAGAAGAGCTTCACCGATCCGGAAAGCCGCATCCTGAAGACCAAGGACGGCTTCATCCAGGGCTTCAACGCGCAGGCTGCCGTCGACGGCGAGGCGCAGGTGATCGTCGCGCACGGGCTGACGCAGAGCACGAGCGATCAGGATCAGCTCACGGGCCTGATCGACGGCATCGCGACGAACCTCGGTCGCGGGCCGAAGGAAGCTTCCGCCGACGCCGGCTACTGCTCGGAGGCCAACCTGCAGGCGCTTCGCGATCGCGGCGTGGCGGCCTACGTCGCCACCGGCCGCGCCAAGCACGCCAGCGACGATGAGCGCCGACGCGGCGGGCCGCTGACGCAGGCCATGCGACGCAAGCTCAAGCGGGCGGGATGGCGAAGCCGGTACCGGTTGAGGAAGCAGATCGTGGAGCCGGTGTTCGGGCAGATCAAACAGGCGAGGGGGTTCCGGCAGTTCATGTTGCTTGGCGTCGAGCAAGTGCGTGCCGAGTGGGCGCTGGTGTGCATCGCCCACAACTTCGCCAAGCTCGCAAAGGCCGCCTGAGCCGCCTATCGTGCCGAAAACTGCCCGGCACCAGAGCTATCTGGACGGGCTCCTAGTCCTGCCTCACGATCGCATCAGGCTCGGCAGCCAGGTGATGATGCCTGGGACGATCAGGCACAGGATCAGGCCCGGCAGCAGCG
>JBFWQN010000248.1:0-7699 GCA_050249405.1 Hyphomicrobiaceae bacterium
CGCCGCTATCCAGCCGCGTCGACCGGCTCGTCGCGCGCGCGCTCGACGCCCTGGTCGAGGCCTATGCCAGCTCTCTCGAGGTGGCGCTGCGATACCGCTGGCTCACGGTCCTGACCCTTCCGGCGGTGATCCTCGCCTCGGCATTCCTGTTCACCAAGCTGCCGAAGGGGTTCTTCCCGACCGACGACACGGGCCTCGTCTCGGTCTTCATGCAGGGCGCGCCCGACGCCTCGTTCGAGCAGATGAAGGAGTTGCAGGAGCGCGCCGTGAAGGCGGCGATCGCCGATCCGGCCGTGGCCGGCGTGGGCTCGTCCGTAGGTGCCTCGTTCTTCTCGCCGGCTGGCTCGACCGCTCGCATGTTCATCGCGTTGAAGCCGCTGGCGGAGCGGCCGGGCGTGACCTCCGCGGACGTCGTCGCGCGGCTCCGCCGGCCGCTCAACGCCATTCCGGGCCTCGCCTCCTACATCAACCCCGTGCAGGATCTCCGCGGTGGCGGCGGCGGATCCTCGCGCTCGTCGAACGAGCTGTCGCTCTGGTCGACGAGCACTGTCGAGCTCTACGAATGGGCGCCCAAAATCCTGGCACGCATGCGCTCCATGCCTGGATTGGTCGATGTGGCGACCGATCGCGAGCAGGGGGCACGCCAGCTCGACGTGGCGATCGACAAGGAGGCCTCCGCACGCCTCGGTGTCACCGTCGACGCCATCGGCGCCGCCCTCAACAACGCCTTCGCCCAACGCCAGGTGGCCATCGTCTACCGCGCCCGCAACCAGTACCGGATCGTCCTCGAGGCGACGCCATCCTTGCAGCGCGACCCGACCGATCTCGCCTTCATCTACGTGCCGGGGCGCGACGGGGCGCAGATTCCGCTGCTCTCGGTGATCAAGGTGCGCTCGACGCTGGCGCCGCTTGCGGTCAATCACCAGGGGCCCTTCCCGGCGGTGACGCTCAGCTACAACACCGAGCCGGGTCTCACCCTCGACGAGGCGAACCGGCAGATCATGGCCGCGATCGCCGAGATGCAGCCGCCCGACTCGCTGCGCATCGAGCCGGCGGGCGACGCGCGCGCGGCCATCCGGGGCGGCGGCGCCCAGCCGCTCCTCATCCTCGCTGCGCTGGCCCTCGTCTATATCGTGCTCGGCGTGCTCTACGAGAGCCTCGCCCACCCGCTGACGATCATCTCGACCTTGCCTTCGGCGGGGCTCGGTGCGCTCGTCGCGCTCAGGCTCTGGGGCATGGAGCTGTCGCTCGTCGCCTTCATCGCCATCATCCTGCTCATCGGCATCGTGAAGAAGAACGGCATCATGCTCGTCGACTTCGCCCTCGAGGCCGAGAGGAAGCGCGGCCTCGACGCGCTCGAGGCCATCCGGCAGGCGGCCCGCGAGCGCTTCCGGCCGATCCTGATGACGACGCTCGCGGCCCTCTTCGGCGCCATCCCGCTCGCCATCGCGACGGGTCCGGGCGCGGAGCTTCGCCGCCCGCTCGGCATCGCCATCATCGGCGGCCTCGTCATCTCGCAGGTGCTGACGCTCTACACCACGCCCGTCATCTACCTGATGCTCGACCGCCTCCACCGCGCACTCGGCGGGCGGGGGAGGATGGGGCCGAGACGGGAGATCGCCGCCGACGGAGCGGCGAGCCCGAGCAGCTAAACAAGTCGGCAGCGACCATGCCCGGTACCCTGGAAATCCGCGCCAGCCTCGCCGACGACGTTTCATCGATCGCGGGGCTGATGGCAGAGGCCTTCCCCGACGAGGACTTGCTCCCCCTCGTCCGCGAGCTCCTCGCCCTGCCGTCGGGGCAACTGTCGCTGATCGCGATACGGGACGGCGCCCTCGTGGGAAGCGTCCTGTTCACGATGGGAAAGGTGTCCGGCTTTGATGCCCGGGTCGCGCTCCTCGGGCCGCTTGCCGTTGCGGCAAGCGCTCGCAACTCAGGAGTCGGCCGCGCGCTCGTCGAGGCTGGGCTGGACAGGTTGTCGCGAGACGGCGTCGCGTGCGTGCTCCTGCTCGGTGCCCCTGCCTATTACGGACGCCTCGGCTTCGTACCGGAGCTCGCGATCCAGCCACCGTTTCCGCTCATTCCCGAGTGGCGGCAGGCTTGGCAATCGGTTCGTCTGGCATCGAGCGGCCCGATCGCACGGGGGCTACTGGCCCTGCCGGCTCCCTGGATGCGTCCCTCGCTCTGGTCGCCCTGACCTCAAGACGTCGCCGACATGGCGGCCCCGCTCACATCCCCGTGGGCCTCGTCCGCGTCCCGGCCGAGCATCGGTCCACACGCCAGGACGGGAAACGCCACATGCCCAGGTGGGAGAACCGCTGCAAGATCGCGATCAATGACGGGCTCACACAGGTAGCGTCCGTCAATATAAGGCGAGAGGTATGGAAATGATCTCTTGAAACTCGATGCTTTGCGCAACGATGACCGGATCGGCATAGGGCAGCCAAAGGCCCCAGCCATTCGTGGATGAAACGAGGGCGCCCGCGGCCACGTTGCCGAGATGGTCGGTCAGTGTGATAGCCGAAACGGAAATCTCGGGCTGCTGCAGCGTCAAGAAAACCAGCTTGTCACCTGCATCGAAGCCGATGATCCAGTCGAAATCTCCGGCGATGAGCGAGCTGCGGAAATCGTTTTGCTGCGGCCGGTACGGGATGGTGTGTCCGAAGACGTACGTGTCGTTGCCACCGGCGCCTCCCCACATGAAATCGCTGCCTTCGGCTCCGTAAATCGTCTCGTCCCCGGCGACACCGGACCCGCCGTAAAGCGTATCGTTGCCATAGTCGCCATAAAGCAAGCCTCCGCTGCCTCCGGCCGAGCCGATCGCAAGGACGTCGTTGCCGCCACCGCCCGCCAAGCTATCGGCACCGCTCACCGTGCCGCTGAACTGCCCGCCGAAGAGCCAGTCGTCGCCGTCTCCACTCTCGACGAGATCCGAGCCGTCGCCGCAATAGACGAAGTTCTGCCCGCCAGCCGTCACGACGAAATCGTCGCCCGCTCCTCCGAGGATGGTGTCACCGGCGGTGTCGATATCATTGGTGCTGCTGGTGGCATTCACGACGGTGTCGTTACCACCGTTTGCGACGACATAATCGCGTCCCCCGAAAAGCTCGAAGAAATTCGCGCCGTCATGACCGATCATAATATCGGAAAGGCCTCCGCCGCGCAGACCGAACGTGCCGTAGGCCGAGTTGATGCCGATCAAGGTGTCGTACGAGCCGAAACCGTCTTGCGCGAAACCGGACTGGAGATCCACATAGACGCCAGCACTGCCGCCGGCCAGCGCATCGTCCTCGTAATGCGCCTCGTTGAGGGTCGGCCCCCCGCTGCCCACGAGAGTGTCGCCCCCTGCCAGCCCGTAGAACGCATTTTGCGGATTGCCGGCTGCGCCGCTCGGGTTGTTCCAGTAGCCATACAGGACATCGGCAGCGGACCCGCCTCGCAGCTCGACGAGCAGCCGCGTCTCCAGTGCATCCGAGACGAGGGAATGGTCGATCATTCTCGCGCGGACCGTCGCAAGGCTCCAATCCGGAATCTCGGTGAAGCCCGCAAAGCCTGCGATCGTGGCGAGCAGCGTACCGTCTCCCGCCAGCAGGCGAATCGTGTCGACGTCGCCGGTCAGCAGGGCGCTGTCGAGGCCGGTGCCGGCGAGCTCGGTCACCGTTCCATCCGCATTGGTGATGCGTATCCCGGAAGCCGTGGCGACGGGGTCCACCCACTGCGTTTGCAGATTCCATTCGTTCGCGTTCGGCAAAGCCGCGTTGGTGCGAGAATATGTCGTCATCCTTCCCCCGGATTTCGCTCGATCAATGCAGATGCCAGCATGGCGCAGTTGCTGGCGCAGCGCCAAAGCGATCTGACCGGCCACCTGCCCTTCGATGGACAAGCGGTGTCCATGCACGGTGAGCCGTCCCTGCAGGCGCGCTGTCGCACACCCGGCCGATCCCCACATCCCCGTTGGCCTCGTGCCCGTCCCGGCCTAGCATCATGATCCAGGTGCCAGGAGGGAAACGCCACATGCCCAGGTGGGAGAACCGCTGCAAGATCGCGATCAGCGGCATCGGCTACTCGAAGGTCTCGCGCTCGGCCGACATTCCGCTGGCGGCGCACGCGCTCGAGGCCGTGAAAGGCGCCGTCGCCGACTCCGGCCTGCGCATGGAGGATATCGACGGCCTCTCGACCTACCCGGAGCTGCCGGCCACCGGCCACGCCGAGGTCGACGGCATCTCGGTCGTGTCGGTCAATTGCATGATGGCCATGCTGAAGCTGCCGAGCCTCACGTGGCACATGCAGGTCGGCAACAACAACATCGGCGGCGCAGTGCAGACGGCGGCGGCGGCGCTGCTCGCGGGGCTGTGCAAGCACGTGGTCGTCTGGCGGGCCATGCACAACCCCAAGGGCACCTACCAGAACCTGCCGGGCCAGCTTGCGGCCGGCCCCCTGCAGTTCACGGCGCCCTACGGCTTCGGCGGTCCTGGCCAGCACATGGCCGTGGCCTACACGCGCTATCTGGAGCGCAACAACCAGAGCCGCGACAAGATGGTGACGCTGGCGCTCACGCAGCGGCGGCACACGCAGCTCAATCCCCACGCCTTCTTCTACGGCGTGCCGCTCTCGCGCGAGGACTACTTCGCCTCGCGCATGGTGGCGCATCCGTTCTGCCTGTTCGACTGCGACATCCCCGTGCAAGGCGCCGTCGCCATCGTCATGACCACGGCCGAGCGGGCGCGCGATCTGGCACCCCGTCCAGCCTACCTCGCCAGCTACGGCCAGCGCCTCCATTTCGAGGTGGCGGGGCGCATCGGCAGCCTCGCCGACTACATGGAGGGCGGTGCCTCGTCGGCGAAGCTCACTTGGGAGCGCTCGGGCTTCACGCCGAAGGACGTGGATGTGGCGCAAATCTATGACGGCTTCTCGGCCTCGGTGCTCTACGGCCTCGAATCCTACGGCTTCTGCAAGGAGGGCGAGGCGCTGGATTTCATCCAGGACGGCCGCATCGAGCTCGATGGCGAGCTGCCCATGAACACCTTCGGCGGCAGCCTCGGCACGGGGCGCATCCACGGCCTCTGGCACATCATCGAGGGCGCACTGCAGGCCTCGGGCCGGGCCGGCGCCCGGCAGGTGAAGGACGTGAACGTGTCGTTCGTCGGCGCCAGCGCACCGATCGTCACCGGCACCACCTTCATCTTCACGCGCGAGCCGTACTGAGGGGCAACCATCGAGCCGGTCGAGCTGCAGCCGGCGCTTGCATTCGGCTCGCGGGCAGCGTCGACTGGCGGCACATTCGACCAATCAACCCGATCTGGGAGACACCTGATGCCTTCGCGCTGGACCGCCCGCCGTGAGAGATTCCGCGCCGTCATGAGTGGCGGCCAGTGCGTGCACCCCGCCTCCGTGCACGATCCGATCTCCGGCCGCATCGCGCAGGACCTCGGCTTCGAGGTCGGCATGTTCGCCGGCTCGACGGCCTCGCTGACGGTGCTCGGCGCCCCCGACCTCATCACGCTCACCCTCACCGAGTTCGCGACGCAGGCGCACCGCATCATGCGCGCGGCCGATCTGTCGCTGATGTGCGACGCCGACCACGGCTACGGCAACGCGCTCTCCGTGATGCGCACGGTGGAGGAGCTCGAGACCGCGGGCGTCTCCGGCCTTTCCATCGAGGATACCGACCTGCCGCAGCCCTACGGTCTCGGCGACAAGCAGCGCATGCTCTCGATCGAGGAGGGCGTCGGCAAGATGAAGGCCGCGCTCGCCGGCCGCCGCGACCCCGATCTCGTCATCGCCGGACGCACCAGCGCGCCGATGATCAGCGGCATCGAGGACTCGATCCGCCGCGCCAAGGCCTATGCCGCGGCCGGCGTCGACGCGATCTTCCTCGTCGGCATCAAGTCCCGCGCCGAGCTCGACGCGGTGGCCGCCGCGGGCATCGGCAAGCCGCTCATTCTCGGCAATACCCCGGGCGAGCTCGCGGACAAGGCCTATCTCTCGGCGAAGGGTGTGCGCATCGCGCTGCAGGGCCACCAGCAGTTCGCGGCCGCTGTCCAGGCCATCTACACGACGCTGAAGACGCTGCGCGACGGCGGGAAGCCGTCGGATCTGAAGGGCATCGCCTCGGCCGACCTGATGCGCCAGCTCACCCGCGGCGACGACTATGCCCGCTGGAGCCGCGACTGGCTGGGCGGCGCCTGAGCGCCGGCACGACGGAGCTGGTGCAAGCCGGGGCTGGCGGGACCGGGAGCCCGGACGCCCACCACCCGACCACGACGCAATCAGTGCGAGGAAAGCCTGCCATGACCGTTTCGGCCCCTGCCGTGAGCCCGCACGCCGGCGCCGCCTCGCCCTATCTCGGCGAGGAGCATGAGATGCTGCGCGCCCAGGTCCGCCGCTTCGTCGACGAGGAGGTGAAACCCCACGGCGACAAATGGGAGGAGGCCGGCTTCGTGCCGCGCGAGGTGCTCCGCCACATGGGCCGCCTCGGCTTCCTCGGCATCCGCTATCCCGCCCGCTGGGGCGGCTCGGAGATGGACGAGCGCGCGAGCGTCGTGCTCGGCGAGGAGCTCGGCCGCTCCACCTACGGCGGCTTCGCCATCACCGTGCTCGATCACACCGACATGTCGTCTGTGCACATCGCCAACAACGGCAGCGAGGCGCAGAAGGCACGCTGGATGCCCGGCATCGTCGATGGCAGCGCCATCGTCGCCGTGGCCATCACCGAGCCCGGCGCCGGCTCCGACGTGAAAGGCATCCGCACCAGCGCCCGGCACGACGGCGGCGATCTCGTCATCAACGGCACCAAGCACTTCATCACCAATGGCGTCTACGCCGACCTCTATTGCGTCGCGGTGCGCACCGGCGCCGAGGGCGGCAGCCGCAGCGTGTCGATGGTGCTGGTCGAGAAGGGCACGCCCGGCTTCCGCGTCGCGCGCAAGTTCGAGAAGCACGGCTGGCACTCCTCCGACATGGCCGAGCTCGTCTTCGAGGACGCGCGCGTCCCCGTCGAGAATATCATCGGGGAGGAAGGCCGCGGCTTCTACGCCTTGATGCGCAACTTCCAGAACGAGCGCCTCGTGCTCGGCGGACAGGCCGTCGGCGAGTGTCAGGCGGCCATTGAGATGGCGCTCGCCTACGTCCAGGAGCGCAAGGCTTTCGGTGTCACTCTCTGGGAGAAGCAGGTCGTCCGGCACCGGCTCGCGGTGATGGCGACGAAGGTCTCTGCCGCCCGCGCCTTCATCTACGAGACGGCGTGGCGGTGCGCGCAGGGCCAGGATTGCGTGCGCGAGGTCTCCATGATCAAGGCGCTGATGGGCGACCTCGTGCTCGAGGTGACCCACGGCTGCCTCCAGCTGTTCGGCGGCGCCGGCTATATGAAGGGCAGCCCCATCGAGCGCATGGCCCGCGACGCCCGCGCCCACGCCATCGGCGGCGGCGCCACGGACGTCATGCTGGAGGAGGTGGCGAAGCGCCTCGGCCGCTGATCGCACCGGAGATCAGGTGCCGAGGTTTTGCGCGGGCATCCGGAATTCGGAATGCCGCGTGCTCGTCCTGATCTCTTCGCGAGCGGGGCCAGCCCCGCACCCCGCTGGCGGGACCCCCGCCAGACCACCCGTTGTTTTTCGAGCAAGAAGAACGGGGAGCTCGAGGGGTGTCCCCACGAGCGGGTCGAAGGGCGGCAGCCCACTACCGAAGCGAGCCGCACCCC
>JBFWQN010000249.1:0-7694 GCA_050249405.1 Hyphomicrobiaceae bacterium
TCTCGGCTGCGAGCTTGTCCGCCGCGTCTCGGGCGAGGCGCGCGTCCTCGGCGGCCTGGGCCTCGATCGCCCGGCGTGCATCGGCGAGGCGTTGAGTCTCGGCCCGCGCGGCGTCGGCCAGCCGGGAATTCTGGGCAGCCTTGCGCTCGCTCTCGGCCTTGCGATTGTCCTCGTCGGCCTTGGCTCGGGCAAGCCTGGAGGCCTCGGCCGCGGCGAGGACTGCCTGTGCCTTTCGTGCCTCCTCGACCTTCCGGCTCTCCTCGGCGAGCTTGCTGGCGGCGGCGCTCGCCGCCGCAGCTGCTGCGCTCTCGGCGGCGAGGCGCGCGGCCTCGGCTTTGCGACGATCCTCGTCGGCCTTCGCTGCAGCGGTCCTCGCAGCCTCGGCGGCCTTGCGCTCCACCTCGGCCTTGCGCGTGGTCTCGTCCGCCGCGGCCTTGGCGGCGATGGCATCCTCGGCAGCCTTGCGCTCCACCTCGGCTTTGCGCGCCACCTCGGAGCGGCGGGCCTCCTCCAGCTGCCTTTCGACCTCGCGCTTGCGGTCCTGCTCCCGGCGGCGCTCCTCGGCTGCTTTCAGCACGGTGTCGGCTTGGCGCGCCGCCTCGCTCTTGCTGGCGGCATCCGCCTGCCGCGCGAGCCCGGCCGAGCCTTCGTCGTGGCTAAAGGGCGCTGGCGACGGCTGGGCGGTCCCGGTCTCGCTGGCCACCGGAGCCTTGGCAATCACCTGCTCGGGAGCCTTGGCCCCGGCGGGCTCCGGCGTGGGAGCCGGCTCGGGTGTGGAGACGGGCACGGAAAGCTTGGCCGCGACCTCGTCCTGATAGCGGCGATAGGCGCGGTTCAGCCAGTCGAGCATGCCCATTCCGTCGCCACTGGCGGGACTGGTCTGCACGGCGACTTGCGGAGCCCCGCCGGCCGGTGTCGCCGATGGCCGAATGCCCCCCACGCCTTCGCCTGGCTTGGCCTGTGCGGTGACGGTCGGCGCGCCAGCGGCCGCCACGTTTTGGTCGGAGGTCGGGGCGCCGATCTGGGCGAGCCGCGTCAGCAGCCCGCGTGTCTCTCGGCTACTCTGCTCGATCCAGCGGCGCGCCTCTGCCGCGATGGCGCTTTCGTCCAGCGCGTTGCCCGCCTCTGCAGGAGCGCGGCCCGAGGTGGAGGGCTGGCTTTCGGTGCTCTGGGTGGCGGCGGCCGAGACGGCGACGGGCGCGGCACCGCTCCCGACGGCCCGCGCCTCTGAGGTCGCGCGCGCGGCGGCGTCCGCGACCGGATTGGGTGCGGTCGGAGTCGCCAGGCGCTGCACGAGCTCGCGGTAGCCGTTTCGCGATTGTGCGAGCCAACCCGTCACGAGGTCCGGGCTGGTCTCCGCGGCTGCTCCGTCGCCAGGGTGAGGAGGACCTGGGTCGCGCACACCGGCATCGGCGACATGGCGGCCGGCAATAAACCGGTCGAAAGCACCGCTGGCATCCCGGGCGAGATCCTCCGCGCGGCGCAGCGTCGACTGTCCTGGAGCCTCGGCGTGGGCTGGGCCGGTGGCCGTCGCCTGAGCGGCGAGCAAGGCTGCGACCGCGACGCCGGCCGCCAGCGATCTCGCCAGTGCTGTGCTGACCATGTCCCATGCCCCCATGCTGCGCCCGAACGGCGCACATCGATTCTGGCCGATCGTTGCTCTCGAGCCCCTGTCGGGACCCTAGGCGTTACATTCTCGATAGCCAATACGGCGGCCGCGAGCGAACGCTCGGCAGTCGGATGGTTGATCGGCCGTGGCCGTCCCGTAGGCCACAACTCGCGCATGCAACCTGGTTGCGGCGGAATTGTGTTGGCCCAGGAGACCGTTTGCCGCGTCAGCAGAGCGTAGCGGCCGCGAGTCGCCGGTTGGGACTGAATTTCGCCCCCGTTCATGATATTCTATGAGGTTCCTGAGGAGCGGAGAGCCAGTCGTCGGCTGCGCTGCGGATGCTCGATCCGTCTCGATGCCGGCGATCGACAAGCATGTCGTGAGATTGGAGACCATGCAGAAGCAACGAATCTCCTCCCGCAAGCGAGCCCCCGGCCCGGCGCAAGCGACCTCCAAGCCCGTCCCGCGGCGCAATGTCTGCGTATTCTGCGGCTCCGGGGCGGGTCGCAATCCAGCCTATGCGGCTGCTGCCGAGACGTTCGGGCGGTCGCTTGCCGCGGCCGGCATCGGTCTCGTCTATGGCGGCGGCAGCCTGGGCCTGATGGGCGAGGTGGCGCGTGCCACCCTCGCCGCCGGCGGCCGCGTGACGGGCATCATTCCGGCATTCCTGTCGAAGAAGGAGCGCATGCTCACGGATGTCGACGAGTTGATCGTCACGGACGACATGCACGAGCGAAAGCGGCTGATGTTCGAGCGCTCGGATGCGTTCGTGGCGCTGCCGGGCGGCATCGGCACGCTCGAGGAGCTGGTCGAGCAGATGACCTGGGCGCAGCTCGGCCGCCACGACAAGCCGGTCGTGATCGCCAGCATCGAGGGCTTCTGGTCGCCGCTGCTGCGCCTCGTGGACCACATGCGCGACGAGGCCTTCATCCGCCCGGGCCTCGAGGTCCGGGTATCGGTGGTGGAGACGGCCGAGGAGATCGTCCCGCTGCTCGAGCGTGCCTTCGCGGCCGGTGCGTCGATGGAGACGGGCAACGAGGCGGTGATCGAGAAGCTGTGACTGTTGGAGCGGGTGCCTTCGAGCACCCGCTCCTGCACGCATTCGAGGTTAATTCGTCTCGGCAAATACCGCAGGTTTCGCAACGCGGTCGTTGAGATTGTTTTTTCACGACATTGAAACTCGTCGATCATTAGATATTCCAACAAGAATGAGGTTCGACGCGATCGCCAGCGACACTGCTGAAACGCAGGGCGGACAGCTCTCGCGCGATCCAAACGAAGCTCCTGGCCTGGTGAGCACAGATCTGGCGGCAGCAAGTCAAGCCGTCGGCAACTGGCATCCAGCCCGATATTGTGGTTGCTAAGGAGGAAAAGCATGCTCAGAAAGCTCGTTCCCGAGGCCGATCATTGCGGCGCCCTGCTGGCCACGGCCCTCGGAAGTCTATTCGTCGGACGCGACAGCAAGGCGCTGCTCGTCGTCTGGTCCGGGGTCATCGTCAGTGGCAACGAGCTGGCCGCCGATCTGTGCGGATGCTCGAAAGACCGACTGACCGGCATGCAACTGGCGGCCTTGCTGCCCCATCAGCCGGCCATGGATCCGGCATCGCGCAGTGTGCGCTGGGACACCACATTGGTCGCGGCCGATGGCAGCGAGATTCTCGTCGAAGCGGTGCGAGAGCCGCTTCCCTACCTGCTTGGCGATGTTTGGGTCTATGCCTTGCGCGATTATCGCGAGCGGAAAGCCGATCTGCTCGCCATCGCCCTCGAGGGGCTGTTCGTAGGTCGTGACAGGAAGGCCCTGATCGTCGCGCGTGCCGGCACCATCATCCGGGTCAACCGTCTTGCGTCAGACCTTCTCGATCGGCCGTCCGAAAGGCTCGTAGACGAAAGCCTCGTCGCCGAGTTCTTCACCGAGCCTGCGCTACCGGTGCAATTCAGCGACAGCGAGCCGGCGCGTTGGAAAACGACGCTGAAATCAGGCGCGGGCGAGCTCGTTCCCGTGGAGATCGTTCGCGAGCCCCTCGGGACACGTTTCCGGGATGTCCTCGTCTATGCCATCCGCGATCTGCGCCTTCACTGAGGCGCAGTCGCCAAGACTGGCGGGGCGAAGGCCGTGCAGTCGGCATCGCCACCGGAATGTCAGGCCCGTGCGAAGCCCTGATCGATAGCCTTCGTGAACGCGAGGCCAAGCCCCGGCGACGACGGCACCGTCATCTCGCCGTTGACCGGGATCGGCGGCGCCTCGAACAGCCCGCGGCACCAGGGCATATACTCCACGATCTCGCCGTTCGGAATCGCGGCGATCAGGTGGACGTGCACCTCCGGGATCAGGTGCGAGACGACCGGAATGTTGTGCGCCTCGGCCATGCCGGCGACCTTCATCCACTGGGTGATGCCGCCGACGCGCACGAGGTCGATCATGGCGATGTCGACCGAGCGGCGCTCGAGCATCTGCCGGAAGGGCTCGATGCCCCAAACGTACTCGCCGCCGGCCACCGGCATGTCGAGCGCGCGCGTCACCTCGGCGAGACCCTGGAAGTCGTCGGCGCGCGTCACGTCCTCGAGCCAGCGCAGGTGATACTTCTCGATTCGCTTGCCGATGCTGATCGCCTGCCAGGTGGTCCAGCGCTGGTTGATGTCGCACATCAGCTCGATGTCGGGACCGATGGCCTCGCGCAGGACGCGCATGCGCTCGACCTCGATCTCGGGCGTGGTGTGGCCGGGGAGTGCGAGCTGGGTCTTCATGGCCTTCCAGCCGCGCTCGACCAGGCGGCGTCCCGCCGTCTCGACCTCCTTCAGCGTGAACTGGCGCATCAGCGCGCCGGAGGCGTAGGCCGGCACCTTGTCGCGGTGGCCGCCGAGCAGCCTGGCGACGGGCTGGCCGAGGGCCTTGCCCTTGATGTCCCACAGCGCCGTGTCGAGCGCCGAGATGGCCAGCGTGAATACGCCCTGCGGACCGCAGCTCGAGGCCGCATCGCGCAGCTTCTGGGCGATCCGCTCGGTGGCCAGCGCATCCATGCCGATCATCAGCGCGCCGAGGTCGTCGACGGCCTGCTTCAGGGTGCGCGTCATGGCGGCGCCGAAGAAGGTGACGCCGATGCCCTCGGTCCCGTCGCCCGCCACCACCTTCACCAGCACGAAGGGTCGCGTGGCGCCCTTCACCTGCGGCCCGTCGGCGAGCGGCTCGTCGGCCGGCAGCTCGACGATCTGTGAGAGAACGCGGGTGATCTTCATGGGGCAGCTCCTCGGCGCGGACGGGCTTCGGGGTATGGTCGGCGGACGCGAAAGGCGCGTCAACCGGCAGCGAGGCCGAGGCTCGGGTGCGCCGAAAGCCGTGGCGGCCACCCGGCCGCGAAAGCTAATGTCCGGGCGGATCGAATAGACGACGGGGAAACGCCATGAGGCTCGTGCTCGCTGCCGTCCTGCTGTGGCTCGCCACGGGCGCAGCCCACGCGAAGCAGGTGGCGCTCGTCGTCGGCATCGCGCGCTACGAGCATGTCGAATCGCTGAAGAACCCGCAGCGCGACGCGGCGGCGATCGCGGACCGGCTGCGCGACCAGGGCTTCGACGTGATCGAGGCGTTCGATGCCGACCGCTTCACGCTGGAGCGGGCGCAGAAGCGCTTCCTCGCCGAGGCGCGCGGCGCAGACCTCGCGCTGTTCTATTTTGCGGGCCACGGCATCCAGCTCTTCGACCGCAACGTGCTGCTGGTCCGCGACGCCGAGCCGGCGCGGGCCGATGCCGTCGAGGAGCTGGGGCTCGACCTCAACGCGCTGATGGCCGCGCTCAGGGCGGCGGGGCCCGTGCGCACCGCCTTCCTGATCGACGCCTGCCGCAACAATCCGCTCGGCTTCGAGGACACGGTGGCGCTGCTCCGTCGGCTCGAGGCGTCGTCCGGCACACGCTCGGCGCCGGCGGGCGCCGGTGCGGCCCGGGCAATCCCCCGCCCGGCGACCCGCGGCCTCTCGGTCGTGGCGCTGCCGGGGAAAGGCGTCGGCACAGGCGAGACGCTCGCCTTCTTCGCCGCGCAGCCGGGCCACGTCTCGTTCGACGGCGAGGGGCGCAACTCCTACTTCGTGGAGGCGCTGCTCGAGGCCTTCTCGCGCGCTGACCGGCCGCTCGGCGAGCTGCTGCGCTCGGCCAGCGCCTACGTGCGCACGGTGACCAAGGGCGAGCAGGTGCCGCAGCTCGTCTCCGACTGGACGGCCGATGTGGTGCTCGGCCGGGCCGAGGCGGCCAAGGTGCGCTACCTCAACGCCTACAAGGCGGGCGCCAGCCTCGATGCGATGACCGAGGCCGAGGCGAGGATCGTCGGAGAGGCGGCGCGCGCGTGGCCGGCGCTCTCCGGCACCTTCATCGTGCAGGAGAGCCAGAGCTTCACCGACAGCCACCTCGCCGCCAGCGACGCCGACAAGGCCCGCGCCAAGGCGGTGGGCTCCGTCAACGGCTTCGCCATCGACTACGACATCGACCGCGACGGCCGGGCCGAGACCATCGGCGTCTACTTCCGCCAGACCAACGTCGTCATGCAGGTGGTCGACGAGGGCGTCTCGCTGCTCGACACGCCGTGCTGGGACTTCGACAAGGACCAGGTCGAGGCCGTCGAGATCGCGCTCCGGGACATGAACGGCGACCGCCGGCCCGAGGTGCTGGTGCACTATCAGAAGGAGGTCGGCAGCTGGGGCACCTTCTGCGTGCTCGAGTACACGGGCCTTCCCGACCTGGCGTCGGCGCGCCGCGCCTCCCGCGCCACCGGCTTCACCGACCGGCCGCTGTTCCGCACGCTCTTGAAGTACGAGGGCGCCTGGACCGTGCGCATCGGCGCCGACAACTCCATCGAGACATGCGCCGGCTCCAACTGCCACACGCGCTCGGCCTTCACCTTCGACGGCACCACCTTCCGCCAGACCCTCGACGAGAGCGACGCGCCCTCGCCCGGCAAGGCCCGGCCGTTCCGCGACCAGAACGAGCGGGAGGCGAACATCAGCCGGGATGCGGGCTCGCGGCCGGCACCGCAACCTGCCGCATCGGCACCGGCGACGACTGCTCGACCCGTGCCGCCGCCCGTGGCCCAGGCGCCGCCCGCTGCGGCGCAGGGCACGTCCGTCGCGCGCTGGGTCGCCGAGGTCTATCTGCCGAGCGGCACGACCGGCAGCGCGCTGCGCCTCGGCTACGAGCCGGAGGTGCTCTACTACGGCAAGGCGACGCCGCGCGCCGCCGTGCTCGCCGACAAGCAGCGCTACACCGCCCGCTGGCCCCGGCGCAGCTACCGCCTCGATCCGGCCTCCGTGGTGGTGACGCCGGCCGCGGGCGGCGCCCAGGACGTGGCCTTCGAGTACGACTTCGAGGTCGCGGATGCCAAGCGCACCAGCGCCGGCCGCGGCCGCACCCGCCTCACGCTGCGCCCCGCCGGGCAGGGCTACTCCATCGCCCGCGAGGAAGGGGAGGTGGTTTCGAGGAGGTAGATGCGGCTCACGCCCCGTCGATGGCGGCGCGCAGCGCGGCGAGGTCGGGGTCGCGGCGATGGTAGCCGGTGGCGGCGACGAGATCGCGGGCGGCGGTCCAGCAATCCTCGGCATAGCGGCGGCTGTCGGGGTGGGCGAGCGCCGGGTCGTGGGCGAGCACGAGTTGGCCAGAAGTTAGCTGGTAGTCGGTGAGATGGAGCCGCATGCCGCCGCGCGCTGCGATCTCGTGCGTCTCGGTCAGGTCCTGCTCGGCGCCCGCGAGGTCGCCGTCCGCCACGCCGGCCCGGTGCGCGTCGATGCGGAACGCGGCCCGGGCGAGGAGGCCGTTACGAAGGTACTGCTCATGCCCTGCCCGCCGCAGGCCCTCGACAGCCTCGTCGAGGAGCCTCCGCGCGGCGGCGAGCTGGTCGGCGGCGGTGCGGTGCTCGCCGTCGGCGCGGCCCGGATGGATTCCCTCTCCCCGCGCCCCTGCACTCGGCGCGGGGAGAGGGTTAGGGTGAGAGGCAGCCGCTTGCTCTGGTGTGTGTGGCTGCCCCTCACCCCGACCCTCTCCCCATTGCGAGGACAGGGCAATGGGGAGAGGGGGAAGAGCCAGCGCATGCGCGGCGCGGCCGGCGATC
>JBFWQN010000250.1:0-7683 GCA_050249405.1 Hyphomicrobiaceae bacterium
GCTCGCCATCACCGTCGACGGTGATGGCGAGCACGATGCGGCTCGACGACACCGTCGAGAGGTAGAGCAGCACGGCGCGGGCGCAGGTCGCGGCCACGATGAGAGCCGCGATCAGGTACATCTGGTCGAGCCGGCCCTCCGGCAGCACGTCGAAGGCATACTTGATCAGACGGGGATAGATGCCCGTGACGGCGGCAAGCCCCACCATGAGCAGGAAGGCCCCGCCGAGCTCCCAGGCGCGCGGAAGCACCCAATCGGCGAGCACGCGCGCGAGCAGGCCGCGCTGCGCCGGGTCGAGCGCCAGCACGGCTTTCCCATCCTTGCCGGACGGTGCGCTGTTTTCGCTGCCGGTCGTCGTCACGATTGCCCTGCTGCCCCCGCTCTGGGCCACGCTCCGATGGTGCCTACCACCGCCGCTGGATGGGCACCAGAAGCACGGGATGCCGCGGCGCGCCCGCGCGCACGACGTCACAGCGAGATCGTGCCGCGCCCGCCGCGCTCGCCCTCGGGCTCGACATGAATGAGCACCTCGGCACCTTGGATGGTCTCGCCGATCGCCGTCTCCAGGCGGTCGCAGATGCCATGCGCATCGGCGACTGTCATGGCGCCCGGCACGACGAGATGGAATTCGATGAACGTGATGGGCCCGGCATGGCGGGTGCGGATATCGTGCACCTCGAGGGCTCCGTGACCGGCCGCCGCCGCGGCTATGGCGGCGCGGATGCGCTCCAGGTCGGCGCCCGTCACTGCCTCGTCCATGAGGCTCGACAGCGAGGCGCGGGTCATCTGCCAGCCGGTCCAGAGGATATTGATCGCCACAGCCGCAGCGATCAGCGGATCGAGCACGGCCCAACCGGTCAGGGCCGCGAGCAGCAGGCCGGCGATGACACCGGCGCTGGTCAGCACGTCCGTCATGATGTGCCGGCCGTCCGCCACCAGCGCGGGCGAGCGCCGCGCTCCACCCCAGCGGATCAGGAACTGCGCCCACCCGGCATTGAGCGCCGTCGCCGCGCCCGAGATGAGCAGCCCGAGCGCCGGCTCGTTGAGCTGCCGCGGATTGCGGAAGGCGATCCACGCCTCGTGCATGATGAGCACGGCCGCCACGAGAATCATCAGTCCCTCGATCACGGCCGAGACATACTCGGCCTTGTGATGGCCGAACTGATGGTGCCTGTCGGCCGGACGCGAGCTGACCCGCACCGCCAGCAGCGCCAGGAACGCCGTGATGACGTTGACGATGCCCTCCAGCGCGTCGGAATAGAGCGCGACGCTTCCGGTCATCAGGTAGGCGAGGTACTTGATGCCCATTGCAGCCAGGGCGACGAAGATGCTCGCGAGCGCGATCCACGTTATGGCTGCCCGGGTGTCCCGCATGCTGCTGTCGAAAGTCCTTGCCTGTCCGATTTCCGTTCTGCCGGGGATGGAGCCGGCTCCCGTCCTCGGCTGCGCCAGTGACACGGATGTCCTGGCCCCGCAAGGCACTGTCCATCGCAATGACGGAGAACGCGCATGAGCGGATCTGATCCGAGCCGCCTCAAAGGGGGCATCAAGGGAGACGAGACCCGTGCCGAGCGGCTGGCGGCTGAGTTGCGCCAGAACCTCATGCGTCGCAAGCAGAAGGCGCGAGCCCTTCGCAATACGGCCTCCTCCGGCGGCTCCGGAGAGAAACCCGACATGCCTCCGGATGATCCCAAGTCGTGATCGGGCGGCCCATCCCGGGTGCGTTCGTGCCTCCAGTCCAAGTGTCGCAGGGATTGTCGCCGTTCCGCCGATTTGCGACAGCAACACGAGCGAGGCCAGATTTCGATTCGCTGCCGCGAGCCGGCAGGACACGAGGAGACCCGAGATGGACCGCATCAGGATTGCCGGCGGCAGGAAGCTCGAAGGCATCATCCCGATCTCGGGAGCCAAGAATGCTGCGCTGCCACTGATGATCGCGAGCCTGCTGACGCCCGACCGGCTGACGCTGAAGAACGTGCCGAACCTCGCCGACGTCAATCTGCTCGCCCGCATCCTGCGCAACCACGGGGTGGACCATTCCATCGAGGGCAAGCGAGCCGGCCCGCTCGCCCATCTAGGCGAGACCTTCCACCTGACGGCTCGCGATGTCGTCGACACGACGGCGCCCTACGAGATGGTCTCGCGCATGCGGGCGAGCTTCTGGGTGCTGGGCCCGATCCTCGCCCGCATGGGGGAGGCCAAGGTGTCGCTGCCCGGCGGCTGTGCCATCGGCACGCGGCCGGTGGACTTGCATCTCACGGGCCTCAAGGCGCTGGGCGCCGAGATCGACATCGACGGCGGCTACGTGGTGGCCCGGGCGCCGCGCGGGCGGCTGCAGGGCGCGCGCGTGGTCTTTCCGAAGGTCTCGGTCGGCGCCACGCACAACGTGCTGCTCGCCGCCGCGCTCGCCAAGGGCGAGACCGTGATCGAGAATGCCGCGCGCGAGCCTGAGGTCGGCGACGTTGCCGCCTGCCTCGTCAAGATGGGCGTCCTCATCGAGGGCATCGGCACGTCGACGCTCCGCATCCAGGGTCGTGACCGTCTGGAAGGCGCGGTGCACACGGTGCTGCCCGATCGCATCGAGACCGGTACGTTCGCCTTCGCCGTGGCAGCGACGGGCGGCAATGTTCTGCTCGAGGGGGCCAGGCGGTCGCTGCTCGACACGGCGCTCGCAGCTCTCGCCCAGACCGGCGCCGAGGTGACGGAGGAGGCCGACGGCATCCGCATCCGGCGCAACGGCGCGGGCGTCGAGCCGATCACCATCGAGACGCAGCCGTTCCCCGGCTTCCCGACCGATCTCCAGGCCCAGCTCATGGCGCTGACCACCACGGCGCGGGGCACCAGCGTCATCCGCGAGACGATCTTCGAGAACCGCTTCATGCACGTGCAGGAGCTGGCGCGCCTCGGTGCCGATATCCAGCTCACCGGCGACACCGCTACCATACGCGGGGTGAGGAGGCTGAAGGGCGCGCCGGTGATGGCGACCGATCTGCGCGCCTCGGTCTCGCTGGTCATCGCGGGATTGGTCGCGGACGGCGAGACGATGGTCAATCGCGTCTACCATCTCGATCGCGGCTTCGAGCGGCTCGAGGAGAAGCTCTCGCGCTGCGGCGCCGAGATCGAGCGCCTGTCGTCGGGCTGAAGGAGAGCAAGTGGCGAGGATCGATGCGCCGGTGATGCCGGGACCGCGGGCCGTGGCCGTCGCCTCGCTCATGACGGCGTTCGCGTCGCTGCTCTGGTCGGGCAATCATATCGTCGGGCGTGCCATCGCGGGCCAGGTGCCGCCGCTCGCGACCGGATCGATCCGCTGGATCGTCCCGGCCTTGCTGCTCGCGCCGTTCGTCGGGCCGCACCTGCGTCGAGACTGGCCCGAGATCCGCCGCACGTGGCCCACGCTGCTGGTTCTGTCTCTCGTCGGCGGCGCCACGTTCGGCACGCTGCAGTATGTGGGGCTCACCTACACGACGGCCCTCAACGTCTCGGTGCTGAACTCGGTGGCGCCTGTGCTCATCGTCGCGGCCGGGTGGCTGCTGTTCTCCGACCGGGTAGGCCTCTTGCAGGCCGCCGGCATCGCGACGTCTTTCGCTGGTGTGCTGGCGATCATCGCCAAGGGGAGGCCGGAGGCGCTGGCAGGTCTCTCCTTCAACGTCGGCGACCTGATCATCCTGTTCAACATGGCACTCTGGGCGCTCTACTCGGCGTCGCTCAGGAAGCGCGGCGCCATGCACTGGATGTCCTTCACGTTCATTCTGGCGACCGTCTCGGCCCTGGCCACCCTGCCGCTCTGGCTGATGGAGCACAGGTCCGGCGTCGAGCTGCGGATCACGCCCGCGAGCATCGCTGCCCTCGGCTATGTGTCTCTGTTCCCGAGCCTGCTCGCCTACTCGTGCTGGAGCCGCGGCGTCGAGGTGCTGGGCTCCGGCCGCGCCGGCGTCTTCCTGCATCTGGTCCCGCTCTACAGCGCACTCATCGCCGGAATCGCACTCGGCGAGCGGATCGAGGCCTATCATCTCGCCGGCTTCGCCCTGATCCTCGTCGGCGTCTGGCTCGCCTCGCGCCCGCAGCCGGCATGACCCGAGGCTTCCGGCGCCGCTCGCGCACGGAGATCGAGGCGAGCCGGTTGCATGCATGTTGCACCGCATATATCTGTAGCTGCGGATACCTGTGGCACGGAGCAGGCCCTGGGACGTGGCTCGCTCCCGGGCAACACACCATATGACCCAACTCAAGCTCATCGCATTCGACACCGAGGACCTGCAGGTCGTCTCGGCGCATCTGCAGGATGCCATCCTGCGGGTCGGCGACATGGCGCTGGTGCCGCGCGAGAAGCGTTTCGCCGCCGTGCTCAGCAGGTTCGATTGGGCGCGCGCGCTCGGCGAGTCCGGCTCGAGGAAGGGCGACGCCGAGCTGGCGCGATTGCGCACCGCGTTGCGCTTCGAGCGCGTGCTCCGAGCCCGGACCTCCGGCATCGACCTGCGCCGGAGCGGTGACGTGCTGGTGCTGCTCGCCGTATCGTTTGCCCCGGCGGGCCCTGACGATCCGGCCGGGACGGTGACGCTGACGTTTGCCGGCACAGCGGCCGTGCAACTCGATGTCGAATGCATCGAGGCCGAGCTGAAGGATCTAGGGCCGGGATGGGCGGCCAAGGCAAGGCCGGAGCACTCCTCCGACGACCAATTGGACCGCTCGCGAAAAGGCTAGTTGCCGCGCGAAGGCGAAGCTCGACCAGAACAGGAGCGCGCTGCGGCGCGAGCCACGATGCCGATCAAGCTGGCGACACGTGACACCGACTTCGAGAGCCGTTTCAGGGCATTCCTGGCCGCGAAGCGAGAGGCCTCGGACGACGTGGAGCAGGCGGTTCGAGCGATTATCTCCGACGTTCGGCAGCGGGGCGACGCTGCGCTCGTCGAGTTGACGCGGCGCTTCGACCGCTTCGAGGCGGAGGCGCAGGCCTTGCGTGTCGCCCCGGCCGAGATCGAGGCGGCGGTGTCGGGCGCGGACCGCCAGGTGGTGGCGGCGCTGGAGATGGCCAGGGATCGCATTCTCGCCGCCCATCAGCGGCAGAAGCCTGAGCCGGAGGTGCGCTGGCGCGATAGCGTCGGGGCGACGCTCGGCCATCGCTGGACGGCGGTCGAGTCGGTCGGCCTCTACGTCCCAGGCGGTCTGGCGTCCTATCCGAGCTCCGTGCTGATGAACGCGGTTCCGGCCAAGGTGGCGGGTGTCGAGCGGGTGGTGATGGTGGTGCCGTCGCCGGGCGGCGTGCTCAATCCGCTCGTGCTGGCAGCCGCACGCCTTGCCGGCGTCGATGAAATCTACCGCGTCGGCGGGGCGCAGGCGGTAGCGGCCCTGGCCTTTGGAACGGCGACGATCGCCCCCGTCGCCAAGATCGTGGGTCCCGGCAACGCCTTTGTCGCGGCCGCGAAACGGCAGGTGTTCGGGACGGTGGGCATCGATTCGATCGCGGGTCCGTCGGAGGTGCTGATCATCGCCGACCGCGACAACGATCCGGAGTGGCTGGCAGCGGATCTGTTGGCGCAGGCCGAGCACGACACCGCTGCCCAGTCGATATTGATGACGGACGATGCAACGCTTGCCGACGCCGTCGAGGCGGCCGTCGGGCGGCAATTGGCGGTGCTTCCGAAAGCAGCGATCGCCGGCGAGAGCTGGCGCACGTTCGGCGCCGTCATCCTGCTCCGCTCGCTCGACGAGGCGCCAGCTCTGGCCGACCGCATCGCCGCCGAGCATGTCGAGATTGCCACGGCCGAGCCTGACGTGCTGGCGGCCCGCATCAGGAATGCCGGCGCCATCTTCCTTGGCCGGCTCACGCCGGAGGTGATCGGCGACTATGTCGGCGGCTCCAACCATGTGCTGCCGACGGCGCGGAGCGCGCGTTTCTCCTCCGGGCTCGGCGTGCTCGACTTCATGAAGCGCACGTCGCTGCTTCAATTGGATGCGGCCGCGCTCGCCACCCTCGGCCCGGTGGCCATGACGCTGGCCAGAGCGGAAGGGCTGGAGGCGCATCGCCGCTCCGTCGAGGTCCGGCTCGACCGCCCCGACTCGCGTCGAGGGGAGGCATCATGACGCCAGAGGACGGCGGCATCGGCGGCGCGCAGCGACCGGGCGAAGCGGCAAAGACGGCCCGCCTCGCCTCCGTCAAGCTCGACCAGGCCTCGATCCGCCGCTCGAACGCGAACGTGGAGCACGAGCGCGAGGTGGCCATCTACGATTTGCTGGATGCGAACTATTTTGCGCTGGAAGGGCGGGACGACGGCCCCTACGCTTTGCGGCTCGGACTGGCCGAGGACCGGCTTGTGCTCAACATCGTGCCCGAGGCGGACGGAGGTGCGGAGGGGAGTGCCGGCGCGGTCACCTACATGCTCTCACTCACCCCGTTCCGGAGGATCATCAAGGACTACTTCATGGTTTGCGAGAGCTACTACCAGGCGATTCGAACAGCGCCGCCGTCTCGCATCCAGGCCATCGACATGGGCCGGCGGGGATTGCACGACGAGGGTAGCCGCGTGCTGATGGAGCGCCTCAAGGGCAAGGTCGACGTCGATCACGATACGGCTCGCCGACTTTTCACCCTCATCTGCACGTTGCACTGGAAGGGATGACGCCCGATGCACGGGAGCGGGCTGCCGGGGTCGGTGCTGTTCGCGTGCACGATGAACGCCGTCCGGTCCCCGATGGCCGCGGGCATCCTGCGCCACTTGGCGGGTCGGCGCACCTACGTCGAGTCTGCCGGCGTCAGGGCGGGTGAGCCTGACCCTTTCGTGGCAGCCGTGATGGATGAGATCGGTATCGACGTCTCGGGCCACGATCCGCAGACGATCTCGGACCTCCAGGATACGACCTTCGACCTCATCGTCACGCTGTCGCCGGAAGCCCACCATCAGGCTTTGGAGCTGACACGCACAATGGCCGTCGACGTCGAGTACTGGCCGACGTTCGATGCCTCGCTGATGGTCGGGCAGGGCAATCGCGAGCAGACCCTCGAAAGCTACCGGGCCGTGCGCGACCGCTTGTTTGCCCGCATCAAGACGCGCTTCGGCATGTCGGGCGGGCCAACAGTATAGCTTTCCGGAGCGGTCCGGTCCCGTGCGGCACGCGCCGGAGCGTGGCCGCCGGAGGCCACGCGCGGTCAGGCCGCTGGCATTGTCACTTGCACTTCGCCTGCTCGAGGAACTCGAGCTTCTCCAGCTTTCCGCGCACCGCAAACTCGCCGTAGTCGATGAAGAGCCGGCGGGAGACGCCGTTCTCGAAATAGAGAAACGCGAGCTCGTAGGCCGGAACAGCATCCTTGTCGTCGCTGCCTTCCTCGAAATAGCTGATCGAGATGGGCCAGCTCTTGAGCTTGTCGAGGGGCTGGGCGCTCGCGGCGGGCGGGAGCGTGCGGTTGTAGCCGGCGGGCTTCGACCGGCCGATGTAGGAGGCGGTGGAGAACACCTTCTCCCCCTTCTCGGAGCCGTCGTAGAGGTCGGCGATGAAGAAATGATCGCCCTTTCGCGCCGCCGTCAGGAGCGCCATGGAGTGCTGCACAGGGAAGAACGTGTCGCGCTTCAGGCTCATGGCCTTCTTGGCGGGCTTGGTGATCTCGACCTTGACCTCACCGCTCGCTCCGCTGCGATTGGCATCGCCGTCGGTAGTCTCCTCGAGCTTGGTGTCCTTGTACTGGCTCGA
>JBFWQN010000251.1:0-7641 GCA_050249405.1 Hyphomicrobiaceae bacterium
TCCGGGTCGCGGATCGGATCGTGGGGCGGATCCCCGGCGCGTCAGTAGCTCGAGACATTCTTCGCTCCGTGGCGATACGCAACGCCACCGCCCCATCGGCTGTCGGTCACTCGCTTGGCAGCCGGACTCGGGTCGGAGGGCAGCATGGACCACCGCGAGGTCCTCCCCAGGAACACGGTTCTCGACGGCAAGTACCGGATCGTCCGGGTGCTTGGCGCCGGCGGCTTCGGCATCACCTACGAGGCGACCGACATCGGCCTCGACATGCCCGTGGCCGTGAAGGAGTACTATCCGGCCGAGCTCGCGCTTCGCGACCAGACGAGCACCGTTCGCCCCCGATCCGAGCAGCACAGGCATCTTTTCGACCACCTGCGCTCGAGCTTCCTGCGCGAGGCGCAGACGCTCGCACAGTTCGACGACCCCTCCATCGTCCGCGTGATCAGCGTGTTCGCCTCGCATGGCACCGCGTACATGATCATGCGGTTCGAGACCGGCTTCAGCATGAAGGCCTGGCTTGCCCAGCTCGGCCGCCCACCGACACAGGCCGAGCTCGACCACACGCTCGCCAACCTGCTGCGCGCGCTGGAATTGATGCACAGCCGTAGCTTCCTTCACCGCGACATTGCCACCGACAACATCATCATCCGGCCCGACGGGCATCCCGTTCTGCTGGATTTCGGCTCGTCGCGCCGCGTGGTGGCGGATGCCACGAAGACGCTCACCGGCATCGTCAAGCAGGGATTCTCGCCTCCCGAGCAGTACTCGCTCGACGGCAAGACGCAGGGGCCCTGGACCGACATCTACGCCATGGGTGCCACTATCTATAAGGCCGTCACCGGCAAGATGCCGCCCGAGGCGACGGCCCGCACTCTCGACGACACCTACGTCACCGCGATGGACGCGGCTCTCAGGAGCGACTATCGGCCGGCTTTCCTCGAGGCCGTGGACTGGTCGCTGTCCGTCTATCCGAAGGAGCGGCCACAAAGCATCGCGGAATGGCGTCCGGAGCTGTTCGCGGGCAGCAACTACGAGACGTTCCATCTCGCCGACCCGTCGAAACCGCTGGCCGCTCATCTCGACGGCGGATCGACGCTGCAGGAGCCTGCCGGCTCGCTGCACTCCTCGCCGTCGGCGGTCCGCCAATCCCGGCCCCGTCCGTCTCGCGGCAGCCGGCCCAGTCCGTCCCGGCCATCTGCCGTCAACCTTCGCGACAGCAACCGTCCCATCGCGTTGCTGGCGGAGACTCCGTCCGGCTCGCCGTCGGCGGCAGCCGCCGAGGCGCCGTCCGGCGACGGCAGACGACGCGGCCTCTTTGCTGCCGGCGCCGCGCTTCTGATCGTGCCGGTCGGGGCGATGATGCTTTACGGCCTGTCCCTCGATCGCACCGCGACGAGCCCTGGCTCCGGCGGGGGCGGGGCTGTCTCCGTGCCCTCGACGGCGCGGACCGATCAAGGGCTCGAGCAAGCCGAGCGGCAACGTCAGGCTGCAGAAGCCGAGCGCCGTCGGCAGGCCGATGCCGCCGAGGCCGAACGGCAGCGGCAGGCCGCGGAGGCCGATCGTCAGCGCCGAGCCGACGCCGCAGAGGCCGAGCGTCGCCGGCTGGCAGCAGAGGCCGAGCGCCAGCGCCAAGCCGACGCCGCAGAGGCCGAACGCCGGCGACTGGCAGCAGAGGCCGAGCGCCAGCGACTGCTGGACGAGGAGCGCCGGCGCCAGGCGGCGGCCGAGGCGGAGATTCAGCGGCAGGCCGTGGAGGCCGAGCGTCAGCGGCTGGCGCAGGAGGCGGAACGCCAGCGCCAGCTGACAGCCGAGGCGGAGCGTCGGCAGCAGGCCACGGCCGAGGCGGAGCGCCAGCGCCGCGCCCATGTCCTCACGGCCAGCCAGCAGGCCGACCTCGCACGAGAGTTGCAGCTCCTCCTCAAGGAGCACAACTGCTTCGACGGCGACATCACCGGCAGCGACAGCGACGCCGCGAAGGGTCTCGCCAATCTGAGGCGGTTCGATACCTCCGCGCCGCGCATCGAGACGGCGAAAGCCACTATGGGTGATGCCGAGGATGCCATCGAGTGGCTCGAGAAGCGCGCACGGCCGATCTGTCCCGGCCCCACGTCGGAGGAGCGCCAGCGCGAACAGCAGCGCCAGGAGGAAGCGCGGCGCGCCCGTGAGCTCAAGCAGCAGCAGGAAGCGGCCCGCCAGCGCGAGAACGAGCGCAACAAGGAGGCCCAGGACGAGAAAGCCCGCCAGCAGGAAGCGGCCCGGCAGCGCGAGGCGGCACGCCAGCGCGACGAGGATCGACGGGCGGCGCAAGAGGAGAAAGCGCAAGCCGCTCGGCAGCGCGAGGCGGCACGCCAGCGCGAGGCCGACCGGCAAGCTGCCCAGGAGTCGCGCGCTGAGCGCCAGCGGCAAGCCTCACGCAATCGCGACTCTGGTGGGGGCGGTGGGGGCGGTGGCGGCGGAGGGGGCGGAGGCGGCGGACGTCCGAGCGGCGGCGGTGGTGGCGGGGGCGTGACCGTGAGAGTGCCTTCTTTTTGAGTGAGACGAGTTTTCGACCTGCGCTCCGTCATCGGGCAGCAGGGCACGGCGTTCCGGTCGAGCCACTGGGTTGGCTCGATCAATCGAGCAGTCGGGCGAAAGCCTTGCGGAGGACGAAAGCATGAGGACGAAGGGTCATTCGCTCGCTGCGGTGGCAGCCGCAATCGGCATTCTGGCAGTCGCTGGCGGCTCGGCGCTCGCCCAGAGCACCACGACCACCGACCGGCCGGCTACGATTTCGCAAGGCGCCGCGCCGGCTGGCGTGACGGCGCCAGCGAGCGGCCCTGCCGCGGCCCCCGCGGGCACCCGGGCCGCAACCGACCTCGGCGGCGGTAGCGTGATGCCATCGCACGGCCGCGCCGAGGTGGTCGTGGCCCCCACCCGCTCGGCACCGGCGGCCTATCGCGCCTACGAGCCTCGCGCCGCCGCCCCTCCCGTCGTCGCGCGGCGCAACGAGGCGCCGGCCCGCTCCCGCGACTTCGGTCGCTTCTGGCCTCCGGTGTTCTGACGAGCGGGCAATCGCTCCGTAGCCGACCGTTCACGCCTCGGCGCACGTATCGGCGGTGGATGACTTGCCGTCGCCCGATGCGGCCCGCTATCGTCGAACGGATCGACAACCGCCGGCAAACGGCGCGGCACGGGAGGACATCCGGCGGATACGCGCTTGCGCGAGCAGCGCGCCCTGCCTTCCCGTCCGCGCTCCAGCGAGCGCCAGATGACAGCCAGTCAAGTCCGCCTCCTCGTCGATGGCGAGAAATGCCAGGGCCACAATCGCTGCCGACTCATCGCGCCGGAGCTGGTGGAGATCGACGACCTCGGTTTCGCGCATGCCAGGGACTCCGGCATCGTGCCGCCGGAGCTCGTGGAGAAGGCGCGCAAGGCAGTGCGCAACTGCCCCGAGTTCGCCCTGCGCCTCGCCGGCCCCGGGAACGAGGAGCACGCATCGTGACCGGCATCCCGCGTCCGCCCGTCGCCGATTGGGCGACCGACTTCGATCACACCGATCCTCGGTGGATGGAAGACCCATACGCCATCATGCGCGAGCTCCGGTCCGCGTGTCCGATCGCCCGGTCCGAGCGATACGGCGGCCTTCACGCGCCCATGCGCTACGCCGACATCCGGGAGATCGCCTACGACACCGAGCATTTCTCCTCGAAGCGCGTGGTGATCCGCGAGAATCCGCCGAACGTGCCGCTGCCGTCGCCGCCGATCACGTCGGACCCGCCGCACCACAAGCCGTCGCGCATGCTGCTGCTGCCGGCCTTCACGCCGCAGCGGATCGATCCGCTGGCTCCCGATGCCCGGCGCATCTGCAACGAGCTGCTCGATGGGCTCGCCGGGCGAGCCGAGGCCGACGCGGCGATCGATTACGCGCAGCACATCCCCGTCAAGGTGATCGCCAAGATGCTCGGCATCCCCGAGGCGGAAGGCGATCGCTTTCGCGAATGGATCCACGTTTTCATCGAGGACACCATCGTCGACGACGGCACGAGCGCCGCGCGGCTCGTCGCCACGGCCCGCGAGATGGACGATTTCTTCGCGTTCTACGCCGAACAGCGCCGCAAGGACCCGAAGGACGACCTCATCTCGTTCCTGCTCGCGGCTCAGCACGATGGCGCGCCCCTCACCGAGCGGCACTTCTATGGCGCGCTCCGCCTGCTGCTGATCGCCGGCATCGACACCACCTGGTCGGCGATCGGAGCGAGCCTCTTGCACCTCGCCACGCACCCGGACGACCGCGACCGGCTCGTCGCCGAGCCGCAGCTCATGCCAACTGCCGTCGAGGAGCTGCTCCGCGCCTATGCGCCGGTGACCATGGCGCGGCGCGTCAAGGAGGACGCCGAGGTCGGCGGCTGTCCGATGAAGGCCGGCGAGTGGGTCATGCTGAGCTTCCCCGCCGCCAACCGCGATCCCGACGTGTTCCCCGATCCCGATCGCGTCATCATCGACCGCGAGGACAACAGGCACGCAGCCTTCGGCCTCGGCATCCATCGTTGCATCGGCTCGAATCTCGCCCGCATGGAGATCACGGTCGCCCTGGAAGAGTGGCTGAAGCGGTTCCCTCGCTTTCGCATGCAGGACGGCGCCACGGTCGAGTGGTCGAAGGGCCCGGTACGCGGTCCGCGCGCGGTTCCCGTCGTCCTCGGCTAGGCCAGCCGGATGCAGTCGCGTTGCAGTGCACAGCAGTGCAGTGTTATGCAATTTTGCATAACACACTTGCCATTAATGCATGACTCGACTATGCCCGCGCCAACCTGCGGCTGCCGGCGAGAGTCGCCTCACTGAGCAAAATCGGGCATTTGTGAGGTAAATGCGCCACGCTGCGCCAATTCGTCCCGCGCTCCTCGGTTGGCGAGCGCGCCAAAAAATGTCCAATGGAACAATAAACGACGCACAGCTAAGGGATGACCTCCTTTTGCGGCAGTGCGGCAAAAGAACGGACCTTCCGTCAAAGATCGGATCAATCGCGTGTCGAACCTCGCGCTTCTTGCGCTCGGCATTCTCGGCTTCCTGGTCGTTGCCGCCATCGTATGGGTGGCGGTGAAGCCCCTGCAGGGAGTTGCCCGGGCCATCGACGTCCTCAACACCAACGTGGGACGGTTTCTCGCCTGGGGCATCCTGCTCGCCGTGGTCATCAGCTCGGGCAACGCCATCGTTCGCAAGGCGTTCGACATCTCGTCGAACTCGTGGCTCGAGCTCCAGTGGATCCTGTTCGGCGCGGTGTTCCTGCTCTGCTCGCCATGGACGCTGCTCCAGAACGAGCATATCCGCATCGACATCGTCTCCTCGCTGCTGCCCACCCGGGTCCGCAGCTGGATCGACTACGTCGGTCATCTGTTCTTCCTGATCCCCAGCTCGTTCCTGATGGTCTACACGGCGGTGCCCTTCGTGGTGCGCTCGTGGGGACAGAACGAGCAGTCGTCGAATGCCGGCGGCCTTCCCGTCTACCCCGCCAAGACCCTCGTGCTCATCGGTTTCCTGCTGCTGCTGCTGCAGGGGATCTCCGAGCTCATCAAGCGCACCGCCATCCTGCGCGGCTATGCCGAGGACCCGCTGCTCGCGGCGCACCACGGCGCGGCTGCCGAGGCCGAGGCCGAGCGTCTGAGGCAGGCCATAGAGGCCGAGGCCGCCCGCAAGGGCGTCTGACCATCCGCGTTCCGGCCGCCAGTCGCGCGGCCTTCACTCAACCCGTCCGTTACGCCGGAGCCCCTGAAACATGGCTGCCTTCATCGCGGAGAACATGGCTCCGATCATGTTCGCCTCGCTCGTCGTGTTCCTGCTGCTCGGCTATCCGGTGGCCTTCTCGCTCGCCGCGTGCGGCATGCTCTTCTTCATCATCGGAGTCGAGCTCGCCCCTCTGTCCAAGGGTGCGATCAGCCTGTCGTGGCCGCTGCTGCAATCGATGCCGGAACGAATATACGGCGTCATGAACAACGACGTCCTGCTGGCCATTCCATTCTTCACGCTGATGGGGCTGGTGCTCGAACGGTCGGGCATGGCGGAGGATCTCCTCGACACCATCGGGCAGCTGTTCGGCACGATCCGAGGCGGGCTCGCCTATGCCGTCGTGTTCGTCGGTGCCCTGCTAGCGGCGACGACGGGCGTGGTCGCGGCCTCAGTCATCTCGATGGGCCTCATCTCGCTGCCGATCATGCTGCGCTACGGCTACGACCGGCGCCTCGCCTCGGGGGTGATCGCGGCCTCGGGCACGCTAGCCCAGATCATTCCACCGTCACTCGTGCTCATCGTCATGGCCGACCAGCTCGGCCGCTCGGTCGGCGATATGTACGAGGGCGCTTTCGTACCCGGCCTCGTGCTGTCGTGCCTCTATGCAAGCTGGATCTTCATCAGCGCCACGTTCTTTCCCGCGACGGCACCCGGTCTGCCCCCGGATGCCGTCGGCTTCCGCGAGGAGAACCGCACGTTCTCGAGCATCCTCGCCCGCGTGAGTGGCCTCGGCGTCGGCCTCGTCGGCGGCTACCTGGCCTGGACCTTCGCCGGCGGCGATCTCGCCACGCTGATGCCGCCGAAGGATTTCCTCAGCCTCGACGGCTTCGCCTGGGCCGGCGGCACCGTGCTGCCGCTCGTGCTGCTGGGACTGCTGATCTTCGCCGGCGTCCGGCGTGTCGTCGACGGCGACGACGATCGTGGCCTCTTCTCGCTCACGCTGCTCATCGTCGTATCCGCCGTCATCGGCTACCAGTCGATGAAGGGCTCGCACTACCGCGGCGCCGATTTCGTCATCCTGTGCATGGCGATATCGATCTCGGTCGCTTTCAGCATCTCGGTCGTCAACTGGATCATCGGCAAGGCGACGGGGCTGCGCTTCCTGTCCCAGCTCGCCCAGCAGGTCACCTTCGTCATGGTGCCGCCGCTGTTCCTGATCTTCCTCGTGCTCGGCACCATCTTCATCGGTGTCGCGACGCCGACCGAGGGCGGCGCGATGGGCGCGAGCGGCGCCATCCTTCTCGCCATCTTCAAGCGATGGCTCGACGGCAATCCGAACCGTTTCAATATCGAGCTGCTGCGCTCGGCAATCGAGGCGACGGCCAAGCTCTCGGCCTTCGTGGTCTTCATCCTGGTCGGCGCGCGCATCTTCTCGCTGACCTTCTACGGCGTGAACGGGCATATCTGGGTCGAGCACCTGCTCACGTCGCTGCCCGGCGGCCAGGTCGGCTTCCTGATCGTCGTCAACGTGATGGTGTTTCTCCTCGCGTTCTTCCTGGATTTCTTCGAGCTCGCCTTCATCGTCATCCCGCTGCTCGGGCCGGCAGCCGAGAAGCTCGGCATCGATCTCATCTGGTTCGGCGTCATCCTCGGCGTGAACATGCAGACGAGCTTCATGCATCCGCCGTTCGGCTTCGCGCTGTTCTACCTGCGCTCGGTCGCGCCACGCGAAAGCTACATCGACAAGGTGACGGGCAAGAGCACCGATCCCGTGACCACCGGACAGATCTACTGGGGCGCCGTGCCCTTCGTGATCATCCAGTGCATCATGGTGGGACTCGTCATCGCGTTCCCCGGCATGGTGATGCACTACAAGAAGCAGGCGCCGACGATGGCCCCCGGCGACGTCAAGATCGAGCTGCCCGGTGTCGGCATTCCCGGCTT
>JBFWQN010000252.1:0-7621 GCA_050249405.1 Hyphomicrobiaceae bacterium
GCCAACCAACCTCGCACACTACGAGACGATCATCCGCGAGCGCACGCGGACGGTGCTCGATGAGCTGCCGCGGGGTGAGACGTTCGACTGGGTGGACAAGGTGTCGATCGAGCTCACCACCATGATGCTCGCGACACTGTTCGATTTCCCGTTCGCGGAGCGGCGGAAGCTGACCTGGTGGTCGGACGTCGCCATCTGCAATGTCAACTCGCCCGACGCGCCGGTGCGCTCGGAGGATGCCCGATTCGCCGAGCTGCTGAAAATGGCCGAGGCATTCAAGGGGCTCTGGATCGAGCGCGCGGCGCAGGGCCCGCGGCTGGACCTCATCTCCATGATGGCGCATAGCCCCGCCACGCGCGACATGCCGCAGATGGAGCTCGTCGGCAACCTGGCGCTGCTGATCGTCGGGGGCAACGACACGACGCGGAACTCGATGTCGGGCGGCCTGCTGGCGCTCTCCGAGAATCCGGAGCAGTGGGCGAAGCTGCGCGCCAACCCGGCGCTGGTGCCGAGCCTCGTCGCCGAGACGATCCGCTACCAGACTCCGGTGATCCACATGCGCCGTACGGCGACGTGCGATACCGAGCTTGCCGGCCAGCGCATCCGCGAGGGCGACAAGGTGGTGATGTGGTACGTGTCGGGCAACCGCGATGCGACCATGATCGACGATCCCGACAGCTTCATCGTCGATCGCGCCAGACCGCGCCAGCACCTGTCCTATGGCGCCGGAATCCATCGTTGCGTCGGCGATCGGCTGGCCGATCTGCAACTCAGAATTCTCTGGGAGGAAATCCTGGCGCGCGACCTCGACATCGAGGTGATGGGGCCGCCCCGGCGCCTCTATTCCAACTTCATCCGCGGCATTCGCGAGCTACCGGTGCGTATCCGCACATGAGGCTCGTCCGCCTCGCAGGCATTGCCCTCGTAGTGGCCATCGGCGCGGGTAGCGCCACCGAAGCAGCGGCACAGCCCGCATTCGCGCCCGAGGCGCAGAGCGGATGGATCGAGAAGGGCACCGTCACGGGGCGGCGGCACATGGTGGCTGCCGCGAGCCCGCTCGCGACCGAGGCGGGGCGCGAGATCCTGCGCCAGGGCGGCTCGGCCGTCGACGCGACGATCGCCGTGCAGTTGGTGCTCGGCCTCGTCGAGCCGCAATCGTCGGGCCTCGGTGGCGGCGCGTTCCTGCTGCATTGGGACGGCGCCACGAGACGGCTCGCGAGCTACGACGGGCGGGAGACGGCGCCTGCCGCCGCGCGACCCGACCGGTTTCTCGTCAAGGGACGTCCGCTGCCGTTCCTGTCTGCGGTCAAGTCGCCGCTCTCCATCGGCGTGCCTGGAACCGTGCGGCTGCTCGAGCACGTCCACCGCCGGCACGGAAAGCTGCCCTGGTCGGCCCTGTTCGGGCCAGCCATGCGGCTGGCGAGCGAAGGCTTCACCGTGTCACCGCGGTTGGCGCGGCTTCTCTCCGAGACCGGGCCGCAAAGCTTCGCGGCCGAGGCGCGCGCCTATTTCTACGACACGGACGGCAAGCCGCGACCAGCCGGCTACCGCCTGCGTAATGAGGCCTACCTGAAGACGCTCGCCGCGCTGGCGGCTGGTGGAGCCGACGCTTTCTACACCGGCCCGATCGCAGGCCAGATCGTGGAGGCCGCCGCCGTCCGCGATCCTGTCGACGCCGGCAGTCTCACGTCAGCCGACCTCGCCGGCTATAAGGTCATCGAGCGGCCGCCACTCTGCATCGGCTATCGCAAGCACGAGGTCTGCACGATGGGGCCGCCCTCGTCGGCAGGGCACACCATCGGACAAGCCCTGTTGCTGAGCGAGCCGTTCGACCTCGGCACGGTGCCCTCGGCCGCGATGGCACCGGCCTCGCTGCACGTGCTGGCCGAGGCCCTGAAGCTCGCCTTTGCCGACCGCAACTGGTACCTCGCCGATCCAGCCTTCGTGGCGATCCCTCAGGGACTTCTTGCACCAGGCTACATCGCCGATCGGCGGCGGCTGCTGTCGCCGTGGCGTCCGCTTCCGCGCGCCTACCCCGGCACGCCGCCGGGCCTCGATGCCCAGGCGCTTGGGCCCGACGAGACGAACGAGGCGGCCGGCACCAGCCACATCTCGATCGTCGACGCCGAAGGCAATGCCGTCGCCATGACGACGACCATCGAGGCCGGTTTCGGGGCCGGGCGCTGGGCCGCGGGGTTCCTGCTCAACAACGAGCTGACCGATTTCTCGTTTCGTCCCTCCCGCGACGGGCGCCCGATCGCCAACCGCGTCGAAGGCGGCAAGCGCCCGCGCAGCTCCATGGCACCCACCATCGTTCTCGGGCCGGACGGCCGTCTGGTCGCGGTCACGGGCTCGGCCGGCGGCAGCCGGATCATTGCCTACGTGCTGAAAGCCCTCGTCGCCGCCATCGACTGGAAGCTCGACGCGGCTGCTGCGCTCCGGCTTCCGAATTTCGCGACGCGGGGCACGTCGGTCGAGCTCGAGCAGGTGGCCGTCGGCGGCCTTGCGGGCCTGCGCCATCCGGCCGGCGCGCTGGCGATCGTGACGGCGGCCCTGGGGCTCGCCCCCTTTGGACAGGCAACCGCGATCGAGACCCTGACGTCGGGTACGCAACTCATTCTCCGCCGGCCGGACGGCATGCTCGAGGGCGCCGCGGACCCGCGCCGCGAAGGCTTGGCCCTCGGCGATTGAGGCCCAGTCGGCTCTCGCTCGTTGCCGTCGTATCCGACCTCGGCCGATACTGCCGGTGTCAGCCTTGGGAGGCGACGTCGAGGAGAACGATAATGAGAATGCTCCGTTCATTATGCCTGTCCGCCATGCTTGCAGGCATGGCCGCCGCTGCGGCCCCGGCTTTCGCACAGGATGCGAAGGATTGGCCAAGCAAGCCGGTGCGCATCATCTTGAACTATGCGCCCGGGGGATCGTCCGACAACACCATGCGTCCGTATGCCGAGCGTCTGACGAAAGCGCTCGGGCAGCAGTTCGTGCTCGAGTACCGCGGTGGCGCATCCGGCGCGATCGGTCTCGAGGCGACGGCCAAAGCCGCCCCCGACGGCTACACCTTCGGATTGACGCCGATGCTGAGCATCGCCATTGCTCCGCACCTGCGGAAAACGGCGTTCGACCCACTCAAGGATTTCAAGCCCGTCGCGATGGTCACGGTCGCGACGGTGCTGTTCGCGTCGCATCCCTCGGTGCCGGGAAAGACGTTCCAGGAGGTCGCCGAGCACATCAAGAAGAACCCCGGCAAGCTGTCGTTCGGCACGGCCGGCGTCGGGGCCATGCTGCATATCCTGATCGAGGTGCTGAAGAAGGACCACGGCATCGACATTCTGCATGTGCCGTACCGCGGCGCGGGTGAGTCGCTGCAGGACTTCCTCGCCGGCAACATCCAGCTCCACGGTGATCCGAATACGCTGCCGCACATCAAGGCGGGCAAGGGCAACCTGCTTGCGATCCTCGACACGGGGCGGCACCCGGATTTCCCGAATGTGCCTGTCCTGAAGGAGATCTACCCTGCGATCGACTGGACCTCCTGGTTCGGCCTGTTCGCACCGCAGGGCACGCCCGATGCCATCGTCGAGAAGATGTCGGCCGAGCTCGCCAAGCTCGCGAAGGATCCGGACGTGATGGCGTTCCACCGCAACGTGGCGCTCACCTCCGCATCGAGCACGCCGGCCGAGATGACCGCTCAGCTCGCCAAGGACTTCGCGCGGTTCGGCAAGATCATCAGGGACAACGGCATCAAGACCGAGTGACGGACCCGGCCGCGGCGGCGGCGCTCAGCTCGCCGCGGCCCGCCGGTTTGCGATGCGCCGGTCGGCCGCGGCGACGATGGCGCACCGGATCTCGCCGGCGTCGTGCAGATCTGGAGGAATGCCGAGTTGCTGCTCGCGTGCGAGCAACTTCAGATTGGCGACGTCATCGATCGAAACGAGCGCCGCCAGTGCCGCCTCGCGTCCCTGCGTCCGGATGACCACGACCACGTTCGGCGTAAACGGGTCGAACGCGACGGCCGGAGCCGCAGGCTCGGGGGCGTTGGCTGCCGGGGACGCCGAGAGCGCCTCGCCTGCCGGCGATTTCTCTCGAGCGCCGCGTTGGGCGCGTGCGGCGGACGCCTCGCCGGCTGCCGATCTCTTGGCCGCAGCCGTCGCCGGCACCACGCTGGCCAACTCGCGCTTGAGACAGCTCGCAACTCGAGCGCGCGCGCGCACACCCAGTCCTGGAATGGCCGCGACCGCGCGATCGACGAAAGCGTCCTTCGCGGTGCCGGAAAGCATCCGTCTACGCTGGATCATGGTGCTGCGAGGCCCCTGTGCCGCTGCGCTCACCCCACCTTCTTGGCAAGCCACGTCGCTGCTCCGAAGACCTCGTCGTGCAGCGCCCGAAGGTGGCCCAGCGCGTCGCCGTATTTCTCGGCCATGGTCTTGCGCGTCTCCTCCCAGTCGAACGCGCGCGCGACGCTGTCCATCAACGGCACTCGCGCCGTGAGCAGCGGATGGTCGAGCGCGATCTGATCGATCAGCAGCTTCTCGCGACCTTTGCCCGTCACGTAGTTCGGCAGGCAGACATAACGCCGGTCGGCGAACGGAATAGTTGCAAGCTGGTCGGCCGATTCGACCCGCTCGATGAGCAGCGCCACCCGGTCCAGCGCGAACTGGGACACGAAATCCGGGCGGAACGGCACCACCACCTGGTGGGCGAGATCGAGCGCGGCCAGCGCCGCGAAGGAGAGGCCCGGCGGGCAGTCGAGAATGACGTAGTCGTAGTCGTGCGCAAAGTGCTTGATCAGCCGCTTCATGCGGTTGCGCACCTCTTGCGCCACCGTGTCGGGGTCAGTGCCGCGCTTCGCCTGCTTGAGATAGAGCTCGCCCTGCACGTCCTCGAGCATCAGCGAGCCGGGCAGCAGCGAGACCCGGCCCGGTGCCGTCCGCGGGTGCGCGACGTCGCCGACGCCATCGACGACGTAATGCGACTCGTCCTCGGCCACCTTCTCGAAGCGATCGAAGAAATAGTCCGATATCGTGCGCCCCGCGCGCCGCGCCTTGTCCCAGCCCTCGCCGCCGATCAGCATCAGCGAGGCGTTGCACTGCGTGTCGAGGTCGACGACCAGCACGCGCTGCCGGCCCCAGGCTGCGGACGCGTGGGCCAGCATCACGGAGATGGTCGATTTGCCGACGCCACCTTTTCGGTTCGCAACCGCCAGAAATCGCGCCATCGGCTCTCCTGCCCGTGTCGTTGGCCAGAGTGGATGGGTATGCGATTCGGCGCGCTCGGACCAAGGTAGCGGCTCATCGAGTAGGCGCGACCGCCGTAGACGGGCCACACCGGAGCGCCGTTACGACCAAAGGCTCGCCTCAAGCGTTGTCTGAGCAATTTCGTCTTGATACTTGGTGAGCGAGCTTGGAGCGCGATGGCACAAGGCCGAGATGGAGCGACTTGATGGCGATATTCACCAGTGCGTTCAATGCGACGGGAATCTACAACAGCCCTCGCCGCCTGTTCGGCAACTATGATCCCTTGTTGTTTCCCGGCATCTGGGTGCCGACCGATGGGCTGGTCGATCCCGGAAGCTATCACGTCTATCTGGGCACCGGGCTATCCTACGACGAGGGCACCAACACCGCTTCGGGTACGGTGACGACGGTCACCTACGACCAGGAGGGCGTCGTCAGCGGTGTCACGTGGTCGATCACCGGCCTGAGCTACGATCTGGCAGACATCGAGCTTCTGCTCGAGGACGCCGTGCCGCTTCCTCTCGCTGACCACCCCACATCCAACACCTTCATCTTCGGCAGTCCCGCCGACGAGAGCACAGTCGGCATCTATCGTGTGGGGCACACCGACCTGATTGCCGCAGACACGGCCAACGACACGGCCGACTACTCGGCTCACACGCAGGCCCTGACGATCAGCCTCGACCAGACCGCCGGGGTTGCCGAAGGGCCGAGCGCCGGTACCGATTCACTGTTCGGCATCGAGCATGCCATTGGCGGCAGCGCGGCCGACACCATGTTCGGTGACGCCTTGGACAACCTGCTTGCCGGAAGCCAAGGCAACGACACCATCCGCGGCGCGGACGGCGCCGACACGATCGACGGTGGTGCCGACAACGACCTGATCTATGGTGGCCCGGGCGCCGACGACATCGACGGTGGCGGCGGCATCGACACGCTCGACTTCTCCACGGACAACGCCGACGGCGGCATCGCGGGCGCCTATGTCGACCTTGCCAACGATTTCGCCCAGGACGGCTTCGGCGACTACGACATGATCGCCGGCATCGAGCGGGTGATCGGCACCGTCGAGGACCGTGTCATCGGCGCCTTGTCCGACGTGCTGCTCGGCGATGAGAACGCCAACTCTTTCTCCGGCCTCGCCGGGCTCGACTACATCGTCGGCGATGGCGGCAACGACACCATCGACACCGGTGCCGGCATGGCGGGCACGGTGGGCGACATCGCCGTGGCGGGCGCGGGTGACGACAGCGTGCTCGGCGGATCGGGCGCGACGTTCGTCTACGGCCAGGATGGCTCCGACGACATCTTCGGCGGCGCCGGCGACGACTGGCTGTTCGGCGGCGATTTCTTCGGCGTCGTGTCTGGCGTCGACCTGCTCGTCGGCGAGGGCGGCAACGACGTGCTGGCCGTCGGCTCGGCGACGGGCTCGGCCTACATGTACGGCGGGGCGGGTGACGACATCATCTATGGCGGCTCCACCACGCCAGAGGCCGACGTGCTCGTCGGTGGCACCGGCGACGACTTCATGTACGGCGGCTTCGGTGGTGCCGACGACTACTGGTTCGTGACGGGCGACCTCGCGGCCGGCGACTTCGATCAGATCTACGGCTTCGATTCGAACGACGAGCTGATCTTCTCGTCGAGCTACAGCGGCCAGATCACGGCTCAGCAGCTCACCCTCAACGACGTCTCGGGCTCGTATCTCTCGCACGCGAGCGGCTGGGCGCTGTGGATGCCCTACACCAACGTCAACACGGTGCTGAGCCAGACCGTCTTCAGCAATGGCTCGCCGCCGGTGTAGCGGAACGTGTCGGACCGGGTGGCGGACGACTGCGCCACCCGGTCTGTAGCCCTATTGCTGATTTCCAGGTCAGCCGACGGCCACGCAATAGATGTCCTTGACGGGGCCCGGGATCGGCGTCGCGGTCCAGGTCTGGCCGCCGTCGCGGGTGGCGAACACCTCGCCCTCGTAGCGGGCGCCGACCAGCACCTCGTCCGGATTCTTGCCGTTGACGGCGATCGACATGACGGTGCCGTGCACCTGCACCTTGTCGAAGCGCTTCCACGTCTTGCCGGCATCGTCCGAGCGGACGACGAGGCCGTCGTGGCTTGCGGCGGCGACGGAGAGTGCCGCATAGACGCGCTTGGGATCGTTCGGAGCCGCTCTCACATCGCGGCCGTAGGTGACCGGCGAGAAGCGCTTCATCTCCATGTCCTGCCAGGTGCGCCCGCGATCGGTCGAGCGGAACAGGCCCATGCGGCAGGCGAGGACGACGGCGTCCGGGTCGGCCGGGCTGATGGTGATGGCGTGGCCGTCGAGCATGCCCTCGGCCGCGTTCTGGGTCAGGATCTTGCTCTTCAGGTGCGGCAGCTTGGAGAGC
>JBFWQN010000253.1:0-7539 GCA_050249405.1 Hyphomicrobiaceae bacterium
CACGTTCTCGATGCGCGAGATCGTCGATGCGGGCCACGGTTTCTTCGGCTCGCTGAGCCAGGGCGTGGCCAGCGTCATCGAGCACGCGTTCAAGACCAAAGGGAGGCCCAACGGCTACATCCTGGGCGAGGATGTGGGCGGCGCCTTCGTCGCGGGCCTGCGCTACGGAGAGGGGCGTCTTCATACGCGCGACGCCGGCACTCACAAGGTCTACTGGCAGGGTCCTTCGCTCGGCTACGACGCCGGTGCCGAGGGCTCGAAGGTCATGGTCCTGGTGTACAACCTGCGCGACCCGTCCGACATTTATCAGCGCTTCGGCGGTGTCGCTGGCTCGGCCTACGTCGTCGGCGGTGTGGGACTGACGTTCCAGCAGCGCGACGACATCCTGCTGGCGCCGATCCGAGCGGGCGTCGGCCTGAGACTGGGAGCCAATGTCGGCTATCTGAAATACACTCCGCGCCCCACCTGGAACCCGTTCTGAACGGACACCCGTCCTCCACCGGTCATGGGCCGCCGGCCACATGGCGAGATGCTTTTGCGCGGTTGCCGCTCGGCTTCCCTTGACTCCGGTGCCAGCGGCGACGCACCACAGGAGCGAAGCCGACGCAGCCGTGCCGTCCCTGGCGGGACGATGTAGCGTTTCAGGGCACGCGATTCGGCTCGGTGGTGAGGACGCGGCCAGGCTCATCCGGGGACCACGGCGTGATCACGATACAGTCCGGCATGCTGATGGCACTGGGCTTCCTTGCGGCGAGCCTAATGGTTCTGTTGCTCGCGCCGGCGTTCTGGTCTCGTGCCGTCCGGCTCACGACCCGCCGCATCAAGCAGACGATGCCACTGTCCGAGACCGAGATCGAGGCCGACAGGGATCGAATCCGGGCCGAGTATGCGATCAAGATGCACAAGCTCGAGACCTTGGTGGAGCAGGTCAAGCTCGCCGGTGCCCGCCAACAGATCGAGATCAACCGGCGTGACGCCCGGATCAATACGCTGGAGGCCGACCTCGAGAAGCTGCAGGCCAGCTACGAGGAGGCCCAGAACGCGCGCCGCGTGCTCGAGCAGACCATCGCCGACCGGCTGCCAAAGATGGAAGGGCGCCTGACCGAGGCCCGCAAGGTTCTGCACGCACGTGAGCGCGAGATCGGCGAGCTGACGCGAACGGCCGAGCGGCAGGTCCGCGCCCTCGCCGAGGCGAGCGCGATCAATGCCCAGCAGCAGAGCGAGGTGGAAAGGCTGACGACCTCCCTTGCCCAGCGCGCCCGCGGCGCAGGTGGCCGATCGGATGGCAGCGAGGCCTTGAAGGCGGAGATCGAGGCGCTGCGGGCGAAAACCCGCGAGCAGGCCCAACTTATCGCCAGCCTGCAGGCGTCGGCCGGCGCCTCCGACGACAAGGCCGCGGCTGCAGCCAAAGAGCAGATCGCCGAGTTGCAGAGAGAGGCACGCTCACTCCGCACGCGAAACGACGAGCAGGCCAGCGAGGTTGCCCGGTTAAAAGCCGCGATGGCCGCTCTTGATGGCGCATCCCGCGACTCACGCCGCAACTCCGGCGACGAGCAGCGGAACGCGCAGATTGCGCGCGTGGACTCGCTCGAGGCCCAGTCGACGCAGCAATCGGAGACCATCATCGCGCTGCGCGACGAGCTGGCGGCCGCGAACGAGCGCCTGGCGCGCCAAGCGGCGCATTTCACGGACGAGTTGAAGCGTCTTGGCGCCACCACCGCTTCCCAAGGCCGTCAAGGCCGTGCTTCAGCCTCGTCCCGTATCAGCCTCGCCGAGCGCGTCGCACTCGCCCGCGGCGGCACTACGAACGGAGCCGCCGGCGCGCCGACGGGTTCCGACGAGAACAATGGAGCTGCCGGAGCTGGCGATGGCAGCTCCGGGGTGAATGGTCACGACCACACACCGGATAACGCCGCGCGGCTGTCCGATCCCGCGACATCGGCCGCAAGAGGCACCGGAGGTCCTGCGTCGCCGGCCGACGGGTCGAGTCGGGAGCCCACATCATCCGCTCCCGCAGAAGCAAGCGAGGCGGCAGCAGGGGGGCGGCCGGCTGCGTCGCCCCGTCCCCGCCTGCTCGACCGCATCTCGGGACTTTCGCGCACACCTTGAAAGAGGCGCCCGGCGCTTTCCGGAGCGTACCGCTGGCTGCGACAGAGCGGCGCGGGCGTCGTCGTCTCGTTCGCCAACTTTCGCAATTTGGCCGCAGTGCTGCATTGTGGTTCACTCGAGCTTGCCGAGTGGTTTTGCGTAGGAGTTCCGGACGATGTCGAGCAGCCCCGCTGTCGATGCCGTGCATGCTGGTGATTGGGGAGTGAGCCCAGTCGCGGCAGCTGACAAAGGGCGACATGCCTTGCCGGGCGACGTCCGGAAGCTCGAGGCGCTTTCCGACGACGACGCAACAATCGGTGTCTGGCGCAGCCGCCGCTTGAAGTCGGCGCTCGCCGAGCTCGGCCCCGCGGTTCCGGTCACGCTGGTGCGCGGTCCGACCTTCGAGCCCGAGGCGATGTCCATGCCTCCGCCTCGGCCCGCTCCGGACAGCGTGACGCGGCCAATCGGGGAGGCGGAAGGCGCCCACGGCGATAACGTCACCTCGCCGGAAGCCGGGTCCTCCACGTTGCCCGCGTCGCTGCTCACGGACGCCATGGGCATCGCACCTCTGCCGCCTCCGGCTAAGCCACGCGCTGAGACCATGCCGGCGCTCGCTGAATTCGGCAGCTCCGATCCGATTGGTCTGGCGCTCGCGGGACTGCCTGACAGCGACGTGACCGGCGCCGAGGTGGTTCGTGCCCTCGCCGCCGGGTTCGGACAGGTTCCGCCGCCTCCGCCCGTGGTCCGCCCCACCATGATGGCGCAGCCCGCCGAAGCGATGGAGCGCCCCCCGATCATCATCGAGCGGGCCATCGCGGAGCAGGAGCTCGGCCGCATCGCCGTGCCCGCGGCACTGCCACGCCCGAGCCCGTTTCCGGCCTTCGCGGTGGGCTTTGCCTTGTCGCTTCTCGCAGGCGCGGCCCTCTACGCCGCGATGTGAGGGCACGATGGGCGGCGCGGATGCGACAGCGGCTCGGCGACGTGCCGCAGCAGGGCGTTGCATGGCGCGCCGGCCCAGCTACCATCCGGCGATCATCCCGTAAGTGCCGGTGGCACCCGCCGGCCCCGCCAGAAGGGCGCCCCCATGAAGATCACCGACGTCACCGTCACGCTGTTCGCATGGGACGACATCCCGGCGACCCAGTACGGCCGGCACACCGGGCGCTTTGCCGGCGGGAGCAACCTCGGCCTCGTCACGATCGCCACGGACGAGGGCCTCGAGGGGCACGCCTTCCTCGGCTCGGCGAGCCGGCCCGCCAGCAACGACGCGCAGCTCATCCCGAGAATCCTGAAGCCCATGCTGGTCGGCGCCGATCCGCTCGATCGCGAGCTGCATTTCCAGCGCATGTGGGGCCGCTGCCGTATGAACAACCAGCTGCGCGTGCTGGGCGCGGTCGACGTGGCGCTGTGGGATCTCGCCGGCAAGATCGCCGGGATGCCGGTGCACAAGCTGATGGGCAGCTACCGCACCAGCGCGCCTGCCTACGCCTCGTCGGCGGTCCTGCCGAGCCCCGAGGCCTACGCGGAGGAGGCGCAGTCGTTCAAGGCGCGCGGCTGGGAGGCGTACAAGATCCACCCGCCGACGCAGTGGGAGACCGACATCAAGGTTTGCGAGGCGGTACGCAAGGCCGTCGGCGACGACTACCGGATCATGCTCGATTCGACCTGGTCCTACGACTACGTGGCGGCGCTGCGGGTCGGCAAAGCCGTCGAGCGGCTGGGCTTCTACTGGTACGAGGACCCGCTCGTCGAGGACGACATGACCGGCTACGTGAAGCTCAAGCAGCAGCTCTCCATCCCGATCATGGCGACCGAGTACGCGCCGGGCGGGCACACCGCCTACGCCCCCTGGCTCATGGCCAAGGCGACGGACTACCTCCGCGGCGACGTGGCGGTGAAGGGCGGGCTTACGGCCTGCCTCAAGACGGCGCATCTCGCCGAGTGCTTCCACATGAGCTACGAGGTGCACCATGGCGGCAACTCGCTCAACAACGTGGCGAACCTGCACCTGATCATGGCCATCCGGAACTGCGAGTATTTCGAGGTGCTGCTGCCCGATGCCGCCCAGAAATACGGCCTGGTGCAGGATATCGAGGTCGATGCCAAAGGCCTCGTGCACGCGCCGACGAAACCCGGCCTCGGCGCCGAGATCGATTTCGACCTGATCAAGCGCAAGCAGACGGCCGTGCTGGGCTGATGAAAGCGTCCATCCTCGTCACCGGCGGCGACAGCGCTTATTTCCCGCTGATGCGCGAGATGATCGGCTCGGTGCGGTCCCATCCGGCGGCCGCCGGCATCGCGCTCGGCGTGCTCGATTGCGGCCTCGCCGCCGCCGAGGTGGACTGGTGCCGGGGCCAGGGCGCGGCAGTCGTGGAGCCCAGCTGGGATGTGGCGCTGCGGCCGGATCTGCCCGTGCCGCCCAGCTTCCGGGCGTTGACGGCCAGGCCCTATCTGCGGCGCTATTTCCCGGGCTTCGACACCTACCTTTGGCTCGACGCGGATGTCTGGGTGCAGGACTGGCGCGCGGCCGAGCTGCTGATGACCGCCGCGCACCTCGGCGACATCGCCATCGTTCCCGAGATGCATCGCTCGTATCGCAACTTCCGCGACACGCGCGACGACTTCGAGCAGGCGAACGGCCGGGGCTATGCGGACGCCTTCGGGTCCGAGACCGCGCATCGCCTGATCCGGATGCCGCTGAACAATGCGGGTGTCTTCGCCATCGCCTCCGGATCGCGGACCTGGGACGTGTGGGCGGCTGTGCTCGACGAGGCTGCCCGCCGCTCGGTCAACATGATCGACCAGATCGCGCTCAACGTGGCGATCTACGATCGGGGGCTGCGCGAGGCTCGGCTACCGGCCACCTGCAACTGGATCGCACATCTTGCGACGCCCGCATGGGATCCGGGCCGGAACCTCCTCGTCGAGCCCGATCCGCCGTACGAGCCGATCGGCATCCTGCACATGACGCTCGCCACGAAATGGGCGCCGTCGCTCGAGCTGCCATTGGCGAATGGGACGGGCGGCACGATCGCACGGTCGCTGCGGTGGCCGGGACGAACGGCTATCCTGTGAGCCGAGCCAATGACCCGCGCCCGCATTCGACGGCCGCGCCGACCGAAGGAACGTGCTCCGCATGACCAAGCCACTCGCGCCCGAGACGATCGTTGCCCAGGCCGGCGGCGCCATCGACGCGGCGACCGGCGCCATCATCCCGCCGATCCACCTCGCCACCACCTACGAGCGCGACGCCGACAACCAGTACCGCAAAGGCTACGCCTACAGCCGGCCCGACAACCCGCTGACGCGGCAGGTGGAGGATGTGCTCTGCCAGCTCGAAGGCGGAGCCCGTGCGCTCGTTCTCGGCTCGGGCATGTCGGCGGCGACGGCGGCGTTCATGGCGCTGGAGCGTCCGGCCCACGTGGTGGCGCCAGCGGTGATGTACTGGGGCCTGAAGAAGTGGCTCGCCGAGGATGCGCCTTCGCTCGGCATCCGGGCGACGTTCGTCGACGGCACCAGCCTCGACGCCATCGCCGCCGCCATCGAGCCCGGGTCGACACGCATGGTCTGGATCGAGACGCCGGCCAATCCGATGTGGGGCGTGACCGATATCCGCGCGGCAGCCAACCTCGCGCACGCGGCAGGCGCGCTGCTCGCGGTCGACTCCACGGTGGCGACGCCGGTGCTCACGCAGCCGATCTCCCTCGGCGCCGATGTGGTAATGCATTCGGCCACGAAGTACCTGAACGGCCACTCCGACGTGCTGGCCGGCGCGCTCGTGCTCGCGAGGCCGGGCGACTATGCCGATCGTGTCGCTCGCGTTCGCGGCATGCTCGGCACCGTCATCGGGCCGATGGAGGCGTCGCTCCTGCTACGTGGCATGCGCACGTTGCACCTGCGGGTGCGGCATCAGTGCGCCTCGGCGCTGGAGATCGCGCGGCATTTCGCGAGCCATCCGCGCATCGAGGCGGTGCTGTATCCGGGGCTTCCCGGCGATCCGGGACACGCCACAGCCGCGCGGCAGATGAGCGGCGGCTTCTCCGGCATGCTGTCGGTGCGCGTGAAAGGCGGCGAGACGGCCGCCATCCGCACGGCGGCCAACCTGAAAGTGTGGAAGAGGGCGACCTCGCTCGGCGGTGTCGAGAGCCTCGTCGAGCACCGCGCCTCGGTGGAGGGGCCGGGCACGCCTTGCCCGGCCGATCTTCTGCGCCTCTCAGTGGGCCTCGAGGCGCCGGCCGATCTCATCGCCGATCTCGAGCAGGCGCTGGTGGCAAATACCTGACACCGCTCAGTCGATGCGGGAGCGAGCGGCGTCGCGGAATGTCACCACCAGCACGTCGCGGTAGGCCGGCTGAGCCGGATCGATGGGCTCGATCGGCGTCACTCCATGATAGACGCGCGAGTCGTCGACGATGGCCGCATCGAAAGGATCGGTCAGCGTGAAGCTGCCGAGCGGCCGCTTGTCGAGGTCGGCGATGGTCGTGGTGCCGCTGCGGATGTTGTGGCGGCGCACGAGCAGCACCAGCACCCAGTCGACGCCGTCGCGATGCATGCCTTCGGGTGTCGGCTTGCCAACGATGTCCGATCCCGCCTCGATGCGGAACTGGTGCACCTCGGCCTTCCATCGGGCGACGGCCGGCGAGAGACCGCCGAACAGGCGCCCGCAGAAGCGCAGGATGGTCTCGAGGCTGGCACCGACGGCAATGGCGTCACGCACGGGGGCGAACCAGCGGTCGATGCCGCCGTTCAGCGGGTTGTAGTCGAGCGTCTGGTAATGGGGCTGATGCGCCTCACGCCGCGGCGAGCCGTCCGGCGCGACGGTGAACACCGCATGGCGGCGCCGGCGATAGCGGCCGCCGTCAGCCATGTAGGTGTCGAGCTCGAGGTCGTTCCAGCTTTCGGCCAGCGCTTCCCAATCGTCGAGCGAGCCCGCGGCCTCGAGCATGGCACGCATGTCGCCGCCTTTGACGAACGCGAAGCGCGTGCGGGCGAGGGTGCCGTCGAACGCGGGGCGGGGCGTGGGGCTGAGGTCGGCCATGAGCTTTCCGATCTGTTGGGGCCGGGGCAGAACGCTGCGGTTGGCGCGAAGCACCACCAACGACTGCCACACCACCTTCATATAGCGCTCCGCGAGGCCCCTCGCGAGGCCCGAGCCATGCAAGCGACGGATAGCTCTCCGAGTGGCCGTCCGCGGGCCTCAGCCCTTACCGTAAGGCTTCTGTGCCTGCTTGTGCGCTGCGAGAGCGGCGAGGCGCTCGTTGCGCCAGCGGCTCTTCGCGGCGATATCGGCCGGACCCGGCGTGGCGCCCCAGCTCTCCATGACCTTGGCGACATTCCCGGGACCGAGCACATCGGGCTCGTAGGGCCGCGAGGCGAGCTCCGCCCAGGCCTTGCCGAAACGGGCGCAATAGTCGGGAATACCGCCCGGCGCATTGAGCTCGATGGTCTCGA
>JBFWQN010000254.1:0-7501 GCA_050249405.1 Hyphomicrobiaceae bacterium
GACGAGCAGCCGTTGTGCCGGGTTGTTCGTTTCGTGAACAAGACACAGAGGCCGATGGCGCTCTGCGAATTACTTCCGAGGCCTGATCACCGTCCCCCCCGGGGCCTCGGAAGCTGCCGGGATCTGGATGTCCCCCCCTCCGGATCCCGGCTCCTCTCATGTGCTAGCCGTCATCGGCTGCATCCGTGCAAAGGAAAGGTCGCCATGACTTTCCAGACATCGCCCGTCAGCCGTTTCCAGCTCGCGATCACGGGGGCGAGCGTGGCCGGACCTTCCCGGCAAGCGGCTGAAAGCGCGCCGTCGCTCGAAGGCCGGCAGGCGCTGATCGTCGAGGATTCCTGGCACATCGCCGTTGCGATGAAATCGCTGCTCGAGAATGCGGGTCTCGTGGTGCTCGGGCCCGCCGGACGGGTGGAGGCGGCGGAGGAGTTGCTGGCAAAGACCAGGCCGGACATTGCCGTCATCGACATCAACCTGCATGGCGAGATGGCCTATGGCCTTGTCGACCGCCTGAATGCGCTTGGCGTGCCGATCATCGTCGTCTCGGGCTATGGCCCTCACGAGGAGATCAGCGGCAAGGTATCGGCGGTGCTGTCGAAGCCCGTGCGGAGTCGGCAGCTCGTCCAGGCCCTGCAGGCCGCACTCTGCCAGCAGCCGGCATGCGGCGCCCGCTGCTGATCACCGACGTGCCACCCGCGCGAGCGGCAGCTCGATCAGGCAGCGCGCACCTTGGGCCTCGAGCACCAGGTCGACCGTTCCGCTAAGCTCGTGCGCCAGCAACTCCCGAATGACGGTGGTGCCGTAGCCTTCGCGCGCGGGTTTCTGGACGCACGGCCCGCCCGCCTCCTGCCAGTCGATGACGAGCCGATCTCCAGAGGCGCTCGACACGCGGCGCCAGTGCACCGTCACACGCCCGCTCGGCACTGACAAAGCGCCGTATTTGGCCGCATTCGTAGCAAGCTCGTTCACGACCATGGATAGAGCGTGTGCGGCGTCGGGATGCAGCATCACGGGCTCGCCGGCAATGATGACGTTGCTCGGCGTGGCATAGGCTTCGAGCTGATCGGCGATGAGGTCGGACAGGAGAGCGCCCGTCCAGCGGTGACGGCTGAGCAGCCCATGGGCGCGCGACATCGATTCGACACGCTCCTTGAGAGCGGCGACCAGCTCGCTCGTCGAAAGCGTGGCTTCCGCCGTCCGGTCGATCACGACCTCGAAACGGCTGAGAATGTTCTTCACGCGATGATCGAGCTCGCGTGCGAGATGCGTGATGCGGCTTTCGTTCTCCTTGATGTCCGTGATGTCCAAGGTCGAGCCGACGTAGCCGATGCAGCGGCCTGCCGCGTCGAGGCGGGGAGACCCGATCGTTTTCATCCACCGGTACTCGCCGTCGGCCCTGCGAAAGCGGAACTGACTCTCGAACTGCTCGGCCCTCGCCAGGCTTTTCTCGAAGGCGGCGATGTAGGCTTCCTGGTCGTCCGGATGCAGGTGGCGCATCCACGCCCGGCCGGCGAGCTCGGCCTCCGACTGGGCACCGACGAACTGCAAGTACGACCGGTTGAAGAACTCCGCCCCGTCCGGTCCGGAAACCCAGATCAGGACCGGCGCGCTGTCGGCCAGCAGCCGGAAGCGCGCCTCGCTCTCGCGCAGGAGGTGCTCGGCGAGCTTGCGCTCTGTGATATTGCGGCCGGTTCCCCGATAGCCCTTGAAGCAGCCGTCGGCATCGAACACCGGGTCGCCGCTCGACGTCATCCAGATGACCTCGCCGCGGGCATTGATGCGGCGGAACTCGAAATCGCGGAACGGCTCGTGCCTTTCGAGCATGGCCCTGTGCTCGGCCCACTGCTCCTCGCTCACGCCGACCGTCGGCAACTCCCACCGTGTCAGCCCGATGTGGCTCTCGGCCGAGGAGCCCGCGAGCTTCTCGACGGGATTGGAGAAGGACACGAAGCGGAAATGCTCGTCCTGCTCCCAGTACCAGTCGGAGGAGAGCTCGACGAGGGCGCGAAAGCGCGATTCGCTCTCCTTCAGACGGGCCTCCGCCTCCATCCGATCGGTCACGTCTGCGCAGGCGCCGAGAACCTGCACGGCGCGCCGGCCACGCGTGGCGTCGTCCGAGAATTGAACGCGGCCATTCCAGGTCATCCAACGGATCTCGCCGCCGGGCCGGACGTAGCGGAGATCCATCTTGAGGCGGCCGTCGCCGGTCGGATCGAGGGCCGCCTCGAACTCGCGCCTGACCTTGGCCAGATCGTCGCGATGCACGCGCAGGAGCGCGGCTGAAAGCAAGGTGCAGCGAACGGCGGGAAAGCCCAGCATCCGGGCGAGCTCGGGCGAGTAGTGAACCGTCTCGGTCGCGAGGTCGACGCGGAACGTTCCGAGCTCGGCCGCCTCGAGCGCGAGACGGAGCCGCTCCTCGCTGTCCTCGACCGACCCGGGCGCCCCATCGGAGACCGGACTGCCGCCGCGATCGAACGACTGCGGAAAAGTCATCGCGACCCTCCGGGAAACGACTTGGGCATCACTCGCGAAGGCGATGAAATTGAGTGACGACAATCCGATTTCAAGCACCGATGCCTAGCATGATCAATGGGCGACGGCGGCAATAAAATGACAAGGTCGAATGCCTGCAGTGCATCCTCGCACGCATCGTTGCGTGCGAGATAGTCCTCGGTGCGGCGGCCGTAATGCCCCCGCCGCTCTCAGGCCACGGGACGCGTCCCCGCCAACTGGATGCGCCGCATGTGCCGTGTCTCGCGATGGCTGTCGTGGATGGCCAGATGCTTGCAGATGCGGTTGTCCCAGAAGGCGATCGATCCCTTTTGCCAGCGGAACCGGCACGTGAATTCAGGACGATGTCCGTGAGCGAGGAGATAATCGAGGAGCGGCCTCGATTCCTCCTCGGTCATGCCTTCGAAGCAGTACGTGTAGGAATGATTGACGTAGAGGAGCTTGCGCCCCGTCTCCGGATGCGTGACCACGACCGGGTGCAGAGAGACGGTCTCGCGCCAGGCATCGTCCTCGCGCACCTTTGTGGTGCGGAAGGCATTCATGTTCGCCTTCGGGCCTGCAACCTTGCGGTCCGAATGATAGGCCTTCAGTCCTCCTATGAGGCGCTTCATGCCGTCCGATAGGGCATCGTAGGCGGCATACTGGCTGGCGAAGAGCGTGTCGCCGCCAAAGGACGGCACCTCGATGGCATAGAGGATCGCAGCCATCGGCGGCTCTGCGACCATCGTCGTATCGGCATGCCATTCCTCGCCGACGATCTTCTTGTCGCCCGGCTCGCGGCGGATGACGACCACCTCGTCGTCGGCGCCGACGCCCTTGTAGTTGGGGTGAACGAAAATGGTGCCGAAATGCCGGGCCAGGGCCTTGTGCTGCGCGACGTCGATCTCCTGATCGCGGAAGAAGATCACGCAATGATCGAGGAGCGCCTTGCGGATGGCGGCCACGGTCGCGGCGGTCAGAGGGCCGGCGAGATCGACGCCGTGCACCTCGGCCCCGCACGCGCCCGCCATGGGTCGCACGTCGAGTTTCGCCGAAAGGGAAATGTCGTTCATTGGGCTCCTCCGATATCGCTCTCGAGGGCGATTGGCGGAACGATAAGTGCGCTCGCCACCTGCTGGCAACCGTCCCGCCTGCCGGAAGACGACGACCCGGGTCGGAAACAGGAACCACAGCCGCCCGCGCCGGTTCACCGGACGTCTCAACCGCCTGCATGGAGAGCGGCAATGGCAGAGCAGCGCAGATACCGGGACCGGCAATCCGATCGCGACAATGAAGGCGACCGAGACAGGTACGGCCGGGGATCTGACGAGTGGGGTCGCGGCAGCGAGCAGCGTTTCGGCGGTGAGGGCTACGGCCAAGGTGGCTATGGGCAAGGCGGCTACGGCTCGGACATGGGCCGGGAGCAAGGCGGTCGCGGAAGCTACCGGCAGGAGAGCAGCGGCTATCAGGACTACGGCTACGGATATGGCCAAGGGGGACCAGGGCAAGGCTCTCGCGGCGGCTACGGCGGCGCCCAGGACTATCGCGGGATCGGCGGCGCTCAGGGCGGCGGCTATATCCAGGCCCGCTACGGCTACGGCGGGCAGGGCGGCCAAGCCGGCAACTACGAGAATCGCGGCGGCTACGGCGATCAGGAGCGCGGTCAGCGCAATATGTGGGACCGCGCCACCGACGAGGTCTCGTCCTGGTTCGGCGATCGCAATGCCGAGCAGCGGCGCGAGATGGACCAGCATCGCGGGCGCGGTCCGAAGAACTACAAGCGCTCCGATGCGCGCATCCACGAGGACGTCTGCGATCGGTTGGGCGACGACGGCATGGTCGACGCCTCCGAGATCGAGGTCAAAGTGTCGGGTGGCGAGGTGACGCTTTCCGGCACCGTCAAGTCCCGGGACCAGCGGCGGCGGGCTGAGGACTGCGCGGAAAGCGTGTCCGGGGTCGGCCACGTGCAGAACAATGTCCGGGTCAAGAACGAAAGCCAGCAAACGGGTGCAGGCTCGTCCGTCGGCACCGGACAAGGGGCCGCAGGCAGCTCCATGTCGGGCACGTCCGGGACGACCGGCACGTCGACGACGGGCACGTCCGGTGCCACATCCGCGAGCGACCGGTACAGCCGAAGCTAGCAAGGAAGAAGCGACGACATCGCCGTGTCGCCGCACAAACACAATCGGTTCTTTTTTGCAGCCGGCCGAAATGCGGCCGGCTGCGTGCGTGCTATCGTCCGGCCTCCATGATCGGGGGATCCGGAATGAGCGACAATGTCGTCACACTCTTCGGCGGACAGGTTGAGACGGAGCCGCGCGAGCCTGTCGAAAGCCTGGTTCGCGAGCTCGAGCGCCTGCTCGAGGCGGCGCGGGCCGGCCAGATCGTCGGTTTCGCGGGCGCCTATCAGCACAATTCCGCAACGGTCGAGTACTCCTACGCTGGCGCCGTCGGCAGCTATGCCATGCTCGGTGGCCTCGAATGCGTGCGCCTGCGCCTCGCCCAGCGGGCGGTTCAACGAGACCTGACGTGAAGCTTTGGGCAGCGCCCAGCCGCCGATGAGCCCTGCCTCGCGCAGCCCAGTCCGGCTTCGCTCCGCTGCTTCTCTCCGCCGTCTGGCCTTCCTCCGGGTGCCGTGGCACGCTGCAGGCCACCGTGCCCTGCTGCTTGAGGAGAGCGCCCATGATCCGCAACTTCGTCACCGTCTATCCCGGGCACATCGACCTCCCGGATTACGGGCAGATGGCGACGCCCGCGAACGAGCGGCGCTTCTCGAACGAGCAGCTCGCGAGCGTCTTCGAAAAAACCGAGGCCGTGGCCCGCAAGCTCGACGAGATCGGCTTCGAGACGCTCTGGCTCGCCGAGCACCATTTCCAGCACGAGGGCTATGAGGTCCTCCCGAACCTGCTGATGATGGCGGTTCACCTCGCGCACGTGACGAAGCGGCTGAAAATCGGCTGCGGCTTCAATGTCGCGCCGATGTGGCATCCGCTGCGCATGGCCGAGGACTATGCGACCGCCGACATCCTCACCAAGGGCCGCACCGTGTTCGGCGTCGCCCGCGGCTATCACACGCGCGAGGTGGAGACCTTCGGCGCACCGATGATGGACAACGAGGCCAACCGCGAGCTCTTCGAGGAGCAGGTCGAGATCATCTTCAAGTCGTTCAAGAACGAGCGGTTTGCCCACAAGGGCAAGCACTACACGCTGCCGCCCGAGGTGCCCTACCGCGGCTACACGCTGAAGGACCTCACTCTGGTGCCGCGGCCGATCCATTCGCTGGAGACGTGGCAGCCGATCGTCTCGGCCAAGCCGGAAGCGATGGACTTCATGATCCGCCACGACATCAAGGGGATGGTGGGCGGCGGCGCGGCGACCATGGCCGAGGGGCCGATCAAGGCGTTCCAGGACGCGGCGCGGCGGGCCGGCAAGGACTGGAAGCTGGGAGAAAATCTCGGCATCGGAATTTTTTTCTATATCGCCGATACGAAGGAGCAGGCCATCGCGGAGCTGCGCCCCTACTACGAGGAGCACGTGAAGATGTTCGCGCCGCTCGGCTTCGTGCCGGGACTCAATGCAGCGCAGGTCGCGGCGGTGGCCAATCGCGGCGGCTGGGATCAGGCGGGCGTGCCGACGCTCGAGCACTTCATGAAAACGGGCGCATGGGTCGCGGGTACGGCGGACGACCTCGTCGAGCACCTGAAGAAAATGGAGGCGCGCTTCCCCGGCCTCGAGACCATCAACCTGTCGACGGCGCTGACGACGCCGAAGGCCGTGATGATCGAGCAGTTCGACCGCGTTGCGAAAGGCGTCATGCCGGCGTTCCGGTGACGCGCATGCCACAAGCCTCGGGGCTCGCCTCGCCTTCCACCGATGCCATACGGAGACCTGGATTTCCATGCCCCGCAACGATCGCCGCCAACGCGGCAAGACGGTCGCCGCCTCGATCGGGCTCGCGCTGCAGGCCGAGGCCGTGCCAGGCTTCAACGACTTCATGGCCGAGGTTGTCTACTCCGGCATCTGGGACCGACCGGGGCTGCACAAGAACGACCGGGCCATCTGCACGCTGGCAGCGCTCTCCGTGCTGCAGCGCCTGCCCGCCATCGAGGCGATCACGGTCGCCGCGCTCGAGCTCGGATTGTCGCCGCGCAACATCCTCGAGGTTTTCGTCCAGGTCGGCCTCTACGCCGGCTTCGTGACGACCGAGGCTTCCGCCGCTGCGGCACACAAGGTGTTCGCGGCACGCGGCCTTTCGGTGCCGACCGAGCCGCCGCGATCCGATACGCTGGAGGAGCTCGATCGCAAGGGCCAACAGGTGATGGCGAAGCTGCACGGCGAGCGCGCCGGCCAGGGCTATGCCGCGCCCGGCAACGCTATCACCGGCGAGCTTTACCCGTCGGCCATTCGCTACGGCTATGGCGAGCTGTGGTCGCGTCCCGGCCTGGATCACCGCCAGCGCATGCTGTGCGCCATCGCGGCCTTCACGGCCATGGGCCTCGAGAGCCAGCTGCGGAAATTCGGGAAAAGCGCGCTCAACGTGGGCCTGTCCCGCCAGGAGATCGTCGAGGCCGTGATCCAGACGGGACCCTACGGCGGCTTCCCGCGCGCCCTCAACGGCCTCGCCATCCTGAGCGAGGTGTTGTGATCGGCGGCTGACCGAAGCGAGTAGAGACAAGGGCTCGGACGCCCGCACGCGATGTCCGAGGACGCCCAGCAGAGAGCCGGAATGCCATGACCACCATGCCGCCCATCGATCCCGTCGATTTCGAGCTGTTCAAGAACGCCATCTTCTCGATTGCCGACGAGATGGCGCTCACGGTGTTCCGCACCACCTACTCGGCAGTGCTCAAGGACAACATGGACTACTCGACCGGCTTCGCCGACGGCGAGGGACGGCTGGCGGCGCAGGGGCTGACATTGCCTGGCCATCTCGGCTCGACGCCCACGGCGCTCGAGGCGATCATGCGCCACTTCCGGGACGACATGGCGCCCGGCGACGTCTTCATCATGA
>JBFWQN010000255.1:0-7490 GCA_050249405.1 Hyphomicrobiaceae bacterium
ACGACATGCGCCAGTACCTGATCGACGATATCGCGCGAAACAAGGAAGTGATCACGAAGAACAATATCAAGGTGGAATAAGCGCCCGGCGTCGAGTCAGCGGGTACGGGACAGCAAGGGCGGCGGCCGTTCGTGCGAAAAAAGGCCGCCGTCCTAGCCGCGCCCCCCGTCGGCCTCGGTCAGCTTCGAGAGCGAGCAGCGCATGCGCCAGACGACGCCGTCCTCGGCATAATCGAGCGTCACGTCGGCATCGAGCGTCAATTCCACCATCGGCTTCAAGACGTCGTATCCAAAGCCCCGGCGCGCCGGCGGCCGCACCGGGGGGCCGTCCATCTCTCGCCACTCCAACGTGAGAGCGGGCTTACTCGCCTCGCCCTGCGCCTCGACCCACCATGAGACGCGCACCATGCCTGCCTCGCTCGAGAGCGCCCCGTACTTGGCGGCGTTCGTCGACAGCTCGTGAATGGCCATGCCGATACACTGGGCCGCGGCGGCGGTTATGGCCACGTCGGCGCCCTCGAGCCGGATGCGGGTGTCGATCAAGTCCTCGAAATGACCAAGCTGGGACCGCAGCAACTCTGCGAGCCACACGTTCCTCCAACCGCTTTTGACGAGCAGATCATGGCTGGCGCCCATCGCTGCGATGCGCTCGCCGAAGCGCTCGACGAAATCGTGCGGAGAATGCGTCGCCGTCTGGTGAGCCACGGCCTGCACGACGCTCAGGATATTCTTCGAGCGATGATTGACCTCGTGCATCAGCAGACGCAGATGCTCCTCCGAGCGCTTGCGCTCGCTGATATCGACGACGACACCCAAGACTCCCTCCAGGGAGCCGCCAGCCACCAGCGCCGGCTGTAGCGTGACGAGCCTTGTCTCGGCTGGCGTACGGTCTGCGCCAGGGACCGTGCCCGACCGCTCGCTCGTCACGCTCTCGCCCTGCCGCAGGCGCGGCTCCGCCGCTTTCACCCACTCGAAGCGGTCCGGTCCGATGACCTCCTCCAGCGGCCGGCCCACCACATCGGCGGAGGGATCGAGCCCGATCATCTCGAGCCAGGCCCTGTTTGCGAAGCGGATCGTATAGCTGTCATCGACGAGCCAGAGCCCGACGCGCGCCGCGACGGCGACGCCGCCGAGTACCGTCTCCCGCTGTGCCAACTCGTCCGCCGCGATGCGCATGGCCCTGCCGATCGCCGCCGCCTCGGTCACCAGCCCGCCGCCGGCCTCTACCTTCTTGCCCATTCCGAGCGCGTCGGCAGCCGCGACGAGCCGGCCCATCACCCGGCTCAGGGCATTGGCCAGGCCCAAGCCCACGAGGAGGCTCATCCCGAGCAAAGCCCCGCTCAGCAGCGCCATCGCCCAGCGGCCATGGCGAGCGGCGGCATCGAGCGCGTTCAACGGACGGGCGACGCCCACCGTCCAGCCATCGCGCGTCCGGGTGTAGGCGCCGAGCACGGGAATGCCTTCCAGCGTCGTCAACTCGGCGACTCCTGCCTGAGCCGCTTCGATTGCCTTTTTCCACGCAGGTGAGGCCGGCTTGCCGACGTGCTGCTCGTGCGCCGGCTGGCGTGCGACATAATTCAGGCGCGCATCGAGGATGCCGATGACCGCGTCGTCGCCGAACCGGTCATGGATCAGATCGTGGAACCGGTCCGGATTGACACCGATCACAATCGAGTACCAAGGCTGGTTGTCCCTGAAGACGGGGCACTCGACGAACGCGTTGTAGCGTTTCGTAATGCGACCGAACACGACGTTGGAAAGCTGGGGCTTGCCGGTCTGCCAGGCTCGCATCATGACATCGCGCGCGCCGCGCGGGGGTTGCGGTTGTCGCACGTCGACCAACGTCGAGCGCAACGGCTTTCCTTGAGGATCGAAAATCGTGATCCACGAGCCGGGCACGTTGGCCAGCATCCCCTCGGCCTGCCGGCGGAATACCTCGGGGTCGTCAAGCTCGATGGTCCTGAGAACCCTGATCGAGTTGCACAGTGCAAGGTAGGTGTCGATCTCGGTCGATACGAGGCTGCCGAGCGTTTGTGCCGTTGCCATCAAGGATTGAGAGATGGTCTGTCGCTCGTTGCGCGCCAGCTGCTCCATGAGGAACCAAGCGAGCGCGATCAGTGGCAGCGCCGTCGCGAAAACGACGATGGTAATCCATTGGCCGAGTGTCATCGGCGTCGTCGCGCGCCGACGGATCCCGCTCGTCAATCGCCGGATCCAATCGCTGAGCATCCTTCGTCCAACGAGCTGTGACAGTCAAACTGAACAATGCGCGCCAAACTATTCGACGGCAATGCCAACTTCAAGCATCAGGATCGAAGACGGTGATGGACAGGCGGGCTTCGGCGTGCGCTCCAAGCACGAACTTTCATAGCCGCCTTTCATAGCCGCTTGGCGCCCTGCATAGTGGGCCGGTGATGCGCAGAAGCGGAGCCCGACGAGCGATGCAGGAAACGACCCTCGGCCGCACGGGCCTCACCGTGTCCGTCGCCGGCCTCGGCTGCGGCGGCAACAGCCGGCTGGGCCTCGGACGCGGCAAGAGCGAGGCGGAGGCCGTGGCTCTCGTGCGCGCAGCGCTCGACGAGGGCATCACGTTCTTCGATACGGCCGAGGTCTACGGCACCGAGCACATTCTCGGGCAGGCCTTCGCGCCCTCCGACCGGCACAAGGTGGTCATCTCGACCAAGAGCCGCATCATGCGCGGCGCCGAGCGGCTTGGCGCGTCCGAGGTGGTCGCCAATCTCGATGCCTCGCTGCAGAGGCTGCGCACCGACCGCGTGGACGTCTTCCTGCTGCACGGCGTGGCGCCGCAACATTACGACCACGCGCGCGACGTCATCGCGCCGGCTCTGCTCGCCGAGAAGGCCAAGGGCAAGATCGGCCACCTCGGGCTCAGCGAGACGAGCCCCAACGATCCGGAGCAGCGCATGCTGCAACGCGCCTTGCCGGACCCCACGTGGGAGGTGGCAATGCTGGCTCTCAACCTGATGAACCAGGGTGCGAGGCGGGACGTCCTGCCGCTCAGCCGGCAGCACGGGGTGGGCACGCTGATGATGTTCGTCGTGCGCAACATCTTCTCGCAGCCGGCGCTGCTCAAGCGCACGTTCGAGACGCTTGCCGCGGAAGGCAAGGTGCCGGCGGCGCTGGCAGCGCGAGAGAGCCCGCTCGATTTCCTGGTGCACGAGGGCGGCGCACGGTCGGTGCTCGACGCTGCCTACCGCTTCGCGCGGCACGAGCCGGGCGTCGACGTCGTCCTGTTCGGGACGAGCGACATCGCGCATCTGCGCTCGAACGTCGCCTCGATCCTGGCGCCGCCGCTGCCGGCAGCCGACCTGGAGCGCCTCTATGCGCTTTTCGGCCACCTGCGGGGGGTCGGTCTCGACTTGCCCGACCACGTGAAGGCGTCGGGCAAGACGGGGCCGCAGTGACACCGAGCCGGCCTGCGCATGGCGCAGCCCGTGCTCAGGTCTCGCGGAAGGCGCGGGTGACCACGTCGGTGAGCGGCTTCACGAAGTAGCTCAGGATCGAGCGATCCCCGGTCTCGATGTAAACCTCGGCCGGCATGCCCGGGACGAGCGCATGGCCGCGCGGCAGCTTCTCGGCCTCGCCGGGATCGAGCGCAACCTGCGCCATGAAGTAGCTGCGGCCCTGCTGCTGATCGGCGAGCTGCGCCGCGGACACCGAGATGACCGTGCCTGTGAGGTTCGGCGTCGACTTGGCATTGAAAGCCGGGAAGCGCACTTTCGCCACGCCGCCTTTGCGCACCTTGTCGATGTCCTGCGGCGTCACCTGGGCGTCGACGATCAGCCGCTCGCCGTCGGGGACGACCTGCATCATGGCGCCACCCGGCGCGACGACGCCGCCCTCGGTGTGCACGGCCAGGGCATGCACACGACCCGAGCGCGGGGCACGGACCACAGTCCGGTTGAGCTTGTCCTCGAGGGCGGCGCGCTGCTCGAGCACCTCTGCGAGCTGGGCCTGCACCTTGCGCAGCTCGTCGACGACGTTCTGCGTGTACTCCTTCTCGCTCTGGGCCAGCTTGAGATCGGCCTCGGCAAGCCCCGACTTGGCCTTGGAGACATCTGCCGTCAGGCGGCCGATCTCGCCTTCCAAGCGGGCCGACTCGCGCTGCACGGGCAGATAGCGCTGCTGGTTGGCGAACCCCTTCTCGAACAGCGGCGTCAGGGCCGCGAGCTCGCGCGCGTTGATCGCCTGCTCCTTCGTGCGCGCCGAGAGCTGCCGCTCGGCCGACTTCACCTCGTCCACGAGCTGCGCCTTGCGCTGCACGAGAACGGCGAGCTCACCCTGGTGGCTCGACAAGCGCGCCGCGAAGAGCGCGCGCTGGGTCGCGATCAGCCTCTCGAGCCCGCCGTCGCCCTTTCCCGCCATGTCGGGCGGCAGGGTGAATTTCGGCTTCCTGTCGCGCTCGGCCTCGAGGCGCGCCTGCTGGACGAGAAGATCGTTGGCGCGGGCCACGGCAACGCTGTGACTCGCCCTCACGGACGTATCGTCGAGCTGGACGAGGACGTCGCCTGCCTTCACGAGATCACCGTTGCGAACGTGAATTTTCGCGACGATGCCGCCGTCGAGGTGCTGGACCGTCTTGTAGTTGCTCTCGACGTTGACCACGCCCGACGCCACCACGGCGCCGCTGATCGACACGAGGCTGAAGACGGCTATCCCGGCGACGAGCCCCGCCAGAACCCGGTTGCCGGCTCTGATCCAGGGACCGGTCGCATACGGGTCCTCGGAGCCAGCTGCAGGGCCGACGATGCCTGACCAGATGCCGTGCAGTCCGCTCACGACGCTCATGACTTGCCTCCGCCCGCCGTAGCCTGTGCCTGACCTTGTGCCTGCGCCGGACGGCCGCCCTGCTGACCGGCCTGGCCGGCCTGGCCGCCCTGTTGCAGGAATCGCAGCACCTCGTCGCGCGGCCCGAAGGCCCGCTGCTGGCCACGCTCGAGATAGAGAAGCAGATCGGCCTTGCCGATCGCCTGCACCCGGTGCGAGACCAGCACCACCGCCCGGCCGCGGGCGCGCATTCCGTCGATGGCGGAGGCCAGTGCTTCGTCGCCAGTGCGGTCGAGGTTGGCGTTGGGCTCGTCGAGCACGACGAGGGCGGGGTCGCCGTAGAGCGCGCGAGCCAAGCCTATGCGCTGGCGCTGGCCGGCCGAGAGGTAGGCGCCGAACGCACCGAGCTCGGTGTCGTAGCCCTTGGGCAGTGCCGTGATCATGTCGTGGGCGTGGGCGGCGCGGGCCGCCTCGATGACGGCGGCATCGGTGGCCTTCGGATCGAAGCGGGAGATGTTCTCGCGCACCGTGCCGGAGAAAAGCTCGACGCTCTGCGGCAGGTAGCCAAGGTGGCGGCCCAGCTCGTCGGCGTTCCACTGCTCCAGGCGCGCCCCATCGATGGAGATCTCGCCACCGGCGGTCGGCCAGAGGCCCACGAGCGAGCGGACCAGAGACGACTTGCCCGACGCGCTCGGACCGATGATGGCCAGCATCTGGCCCGGCTGCACCGCGAAATTGATGCCGGCGAGGATGATCGAGCGTCCGTCCGGGGCGGCGACGCGCAAATTGCGGGCCTCGAGCCGGCCCTTGGGCGGCGGCAGGCTCGTCTTGCGCTGCGGCTCGGGGAAGGCTTTCAGCAGCTCCTCGAGCTTGGTGTAGGACTCTCGCGCCTTTATGAAGCCGCGCCATTGCGAGACGGCTTGCTCGACCGGCGCCAGCGCGCGGCCGAAGATGATGGTCGCCGCGATGATCGCACCCGACGAGATCATGCCGTTGACGGCGAGCGCGGCGCCGATAGCCAGCATCATCGACTGCAGCAGGAGGCGCATCGCCTTCGACAGCGAGGACAAGCCACCCAGCTTGTCGGCCGCATGGACCTGCCAGGCGAGGGCATCGCGATTGGCGACCTGCCAGCGGCCACGATAGGCACCAAGCATGCCCATGGCGGTGATCGCCTCGGCATTGCGCTGGCCGCTCTCGGCCAGCTCGAGGCTGCGCTGCGTCGCCTTGCTGGCCTCGGCCATCGGCCCGCGGCTCTTGACCTCACTCAGCCATGCGATCACCAGCAAAAGGCCCGCGCCAACGGTGGCCGCGACGCCGAGCGTCCAGTGCGTCAGATAGATCACGAGCAGGTAGACCGGCGTCCAGGGCGCATCGAAGAAGGTGAGCGGGCCCGGACCGGACACGAATTGGCGAAGCTGGTCGAGCTCGCGGAGCGCGTAGCTGGCCGAGCCCCCTGGCGAGACGAGCCCCCGCCGAAGCGCCGCCGCGAACACGCGCTCGCTCAAGCGCTGGTCGATCTCGACGCCGACGCGGACGATGACGCGCGAACGGACCATCTCGAGAAGGCCGATCACGCCGTAGATAGCGGCCGTCAGCGCGGACAGCGCGATCAGCGTGGGCATCGAGCCCGACGTCATGACACGATCGTAGACCTGCAGCATGAACAGCGGGCCGGCAAGCATCAGCACATTGCTCGCAAGGCTGAACAGGGCGATCGCCTTGAAGGCCGGCCGGCTCTCGAGAACGGCGCGGAAGAGCTCGGTCTTGCCTGGATCGACTGTCTGGCGGCCCGGCGCCTTGGCCTCCTGGCTCGAGGCCTGGGGCGGTCGCAGAGACTGGGGCGCCTCGGCCGTATCGGCGCCCAGCGCACGCGTGAGCCGCTCGGAAGCGCGCGCGGCGGCGGCCATCGGCGAGCGCCGGGCGGAGGGCGTATCGGGAGAGGCCTTCCCGACGGCGTCGGCGGCGCTCGCGGAGACGGGCAATGGCTCGGGCGCCGCGCTCACGTCTGGTGGCGCACCGCGATCAGCATCCGTGGCCGGCGATGTGGGAGGATCGGGTTGCTTCTCGACCTCGCGCGCCACGCGCTCGCCGGGCGTGACACCGGCAGGACGGGGGACCGATGAGCCAGTCTGGCGCGCTTGGACGGCGGGCTCCGGAGCACCTGCCGGCGTGCGGGGCACGCCCTCCTCACCGGCAGCAGCCGCGCGCTGCGGCCTTGCCGAGCTGCCCAGTGCGAGATCCAGCCGCGAGGCGGGAATGGCGTCGACTGGAGAAGCGGCAGCATCGCCCGGCGGCGGCTTCGGCGACGCCTCGGGAGTCGCGACCGCTTCCGGCGCGCGATCGAAGGAAAGCTTTTCCTCTGGTGGCGGCGCCCGGCCGACGCGGGCTCCCGAGAGGCGCCCTGCCCGCGATTTGAGGGCGGCGCGCTCACGAACCTCGCGAAGATGAATGAGCACGCGGTCGAGCTGCTCGGGACCCGAGAACTCGACGCGGCTCGCGTCGTCTGGCGACGTCTTCTCGTTGGTGCTCACGGTCGATGGCCCGATGATGGCGCGCATTGCTCCCGCTCGGAAACCATAGAGACACGAGCCGGGGATTCGATGTCGGATTTGACCAGAGCATTGTAAGCAATGGATTAAATATGCATGCCAATTCGAGACGCCAGACCCGAGGCCGGGCACGCGTTAAGCCTTGGTTAGG
>JBFWQN010000256.1:0-7490 GCA_050249405.1 Hyphomicrobiaceae bacterium
TGTGATCTCCGGCGCCGTGAGCCCCTCGCATGTGAGGAGGTGACGGCGGGAGAAGAAACCCGGGTGTGGCTCGGAGGTGCTCATTAAAGCGGTGCTCTTAGCCCTCGATGCCGGTCAAGGCAAGTGCGGCGGTCCGCCCTCATGCAGCCATCTGGCACGCCCCGGACAGTTGGACGAGACCGGTCGCCGGCCGGGATGGCGCGTTGGGCACCGCATCCGCGTTCATCGGCGCTCGGCCCTTGCGCGCACCGGCTGGCGGTCGGCCCGGCCGAGAAATTCCGCGATTGCCAGCAACGTCGCCCGGTCGTGGAGCAGCGGTGCATGCCCCTGCCCGCGCACGGTGTGCACGGCGAGGTCCGGGTGGTGGAGCCGCATGTCGCTGAGCGTAGCCTCCGAGAGGATGTCGGACAACTCGCCGCGGATGGCCATCGCCGGCATATGGGCGAAGGCCCGGAACTGGGGCCACAGCGCCGGCAGCGGCCCTTCGATCAGCGACAACGCCTTGCCGATGGCGGGATCGTAGCCGGGCATCGGGCGGCCGTGATCGTCGTTGAACCATTGCCGCGCCACGACCTCCCAGTGCTCGTCGGGGACGCCGGGGAACCATCTGAGGCTCATGTCGCGCACCATCGCCGTGGCCTCCTGCCAGGTCGCCGGCAGTGGAACCTTTCCGGCATACGCCGCGATGCGCACGAGCCCTTCCCGCTCGATCACGGGGCCGATGTCGTTGAGGACCACAGCGCCGATCGCGCCGGGCTTCAGACAGGCCATCATCATGGCGACGAGGCCGCCCCGCGAGGTTCCCACCACGGCGACGTCATGGAGGCCGGTGATCGTGAGCAGGTCGATGGCGTCCTGCATCTCAGTGCGCAGTGCATAGTTACGCCAGACCGGATCCCAGGCAGACCTGCCCCGCCCACGGTCGTCGAGCGCCAGAACGGGCCGCGCCTGTGGATTCTGCGGGTCGGACAGGTAGCTCGCGAGCACGTGGAAATCGCGACTGTTGCGCGTCAGCCCGGCGAGACAGAGGACCGGGCGGCGCTGCGAGCCTGGGGCGGGATAGGAGCGCGCATAGAGGCGCAGGCCGTCCTCCGACGTGAAGAAGATGTCGTGCCACGACTGCGTCGTCTCGGCGGCCATGATGGGGTCGTCCCGCATTGTTGCCGAATCCCGGGCGACGGTGCCCGACTGAGCCCGTCCGCGCAACGCCGCCGCCGGTCCACAGGCTCAACTCCTGACGGCCGAAGCGCTCGGTCACCCGGCGCCGTCGTCTCCGCCCGGCTCCTTGCCGACGTAGCGGATGACATCGGCCGGGAGATGGCGCCAGGTCGTGTCCTGGTCCTGCTCCTCGATGAAATGGGCGGCGAAGCTCACCGTGCGCGGCGTCAGCAGGAAGAGCCGCGTCAGCCGCCAGTCGAAACCGAGGTCGAGCGCGACCACGGCGCTCACGCCGTCCAGGTTCATCGGCACGGCACGCCCACCGCGGACGCGCTTCAGCGCCGCCTCGATCTCCAGGCCGAGCCTGCAATAAGGCCCGAATGTCCCTTCGCGGCGCGCCACCTCGAGCACCTTCAGCGCACGCGGATCCATGGCATGCAGGGGAATGCCGTAGCCGGGCACCCTGGTGCGTGCCGCTGCCGCCTCGCCGACGATCGCGTCGGCCAGCTCTCGCAGTCGCGCGTCATCCGGAGCACCCGCCGCCAGCAGCGGACCGAGCCGGCTCGTCAGCAACTGCGCGAGCTGCTCGCCGAGCCCGCCCATCCGGTCGCCGAATGCCGTGATGCCGGCGCCCACCGCCGCCTGGATCGTGGTGCCATAGGAGGCATAGCAACGGGCGATCATCGAGGGTGGTGCGATGCCGTGCTCGATGGAGGCCACCAGCAGCGCATCGAGCGTGCGTGCCTCGGGCGCGGAAGGCCGCCGCCCTTGCAGCATCAAGAACATCATCTCCGAGAACGAGACCTGCCCGACCAGATCGCTCATCCGGTGGCCCCGGACGACGATCTCCTCGGTGTCGCCCTCGCTCACCACCTTGGCGATGGCCGTTTCCCAGCTCGCCATGTCGCGCGTCGCCATCTGATCCTCCCGGGTGCCGGCGTTAACTTTACTGAACGTTGATCACTCATTTGTGAAAAGAAAACGGTACGCATCGGCTCGGAACTGACGTATATTGAACGCAGATCAGACGGGGAGCGGCAACGACCGGAGACGCCGGAGACGCCTCACCGACTGAAAGCAAACTCGCTCTCGATGGAGAAAGACGATGATGAAGAAGCTTGCTCTTGCCCTTTCGCTGGTCGTCGCCACGGCCGGTCTCGCCACCTCCGCCAGCGCCGGCTACGGCCATGGCCACGGGCATGGCTACGGCCACCGCAGCTACGGCCACAGCTATGGCTATCGCCACCACGGCTACGGCTATCGCCACTACAAGCCGGTCTACACCTACCACCACTACAAGCCGGCCTGCCACTACGGCTGGGTCTACAAGCACGGCTACAAGGTTTGGGGCTGCATCTGGTAAGGCCGCGTCGGTCCGCCCTGCCACGCTCCTCCCCCCGCGCAGGGCACCGATGCGCCCCTCCCCCGGTCTCACGACCGGGGGATTTCCGATTCCGGGATACCTCCGGCGACCATGCCGCTGAATGAGGCGAGCGCCCCGGCCTCGAGCTCGAACGCGAGCAGGCGAGCCGGATCGACGGGCCCCGGCATCGCGATCTGCCCCGGCCGCACCGCGACGAAACCGAGCCGGCCGTAGTAGGGCAGATCTCCGACGAGCAGCACCAGCTTGCGGCCGTCCGCGCGGGCGGCATCGAGGCTCTCGGCGATCAGGCGCCGCCCGTGACCCTGGTTGGCAAGCTCGCTGGCCACGGCGAGCGGGCCGAGCAGGAGCGCCCCGCCACGTCCCCCGATGGTGATCTCGGTCATGCGAATGGCCGCGACGACGCGGTCGCCGAGCAGCGCCACTCGGCAAAACTCCGAGACATCGGGCGTGCCCTCGCGCACGCGGTACGCCGTCCGCACGAAGCGGCCGGGACCGAATACGCGGGCGCTGAGCGCCGCGATGGCGGGCATGTCGGCAAGGGTGGCGGGCCGCGATCGAATCGCGGTGGACGCTGCGGTCATGGGGGCTCCGGTGGGTCCGGGCGCGAGAGGCGCGGTGATGCAAGGAGGCAGTTGGCCGGAGCGGGCTCAGCGCCACGCCATTGGCCGCCCCGACGTTTCCCGTCCGGGGCCTCAGCGGCTACGTCGTCGCCGGATGCCGGCTATGTGGCCCATGCGCTGCATGCGGCCCGAATACCACGCAGGACTCGGGGCGTCGAGGACATCATGCACGGCCTCCCCGCCTGGCGCGTTACCATTTCTCGCTGCGCGGCCCGCCGCCGGACAGCTCGACGATACGCCTGCGCGTGCCGGGCGTCGTGTCCTCAGGCAGGTCGTCGAGAGCGCAGAACCGAGCCTCGGCAATCTCGCTGTTCGGCTCCGGCATGCGGCTCTGGCGCCAGCTCCGCACGAGGTAGAGAGCCACGTGATCGCCCGGAAAAATCTCCTCGTTCGAGTAGATGCCGAACAGCTCCGCAGGTCCGTCGAGCGTCACGTTCGCCTCCTCGGCGAGCTCGCGCGCGAGTGCCGTGGCGATGGTCTCGCCCCGCTCGACGCCGCCGCCGGGAAACGTCCAGCCCGAAGAATAGGTGTGCCGGATGAGCAGTATGCGGCCAGAGCCGTCGATCACCATGCCGCGCGCGCCGAGCGTGAGGCTGCGCATCAGGCGCCAATAGCGCTGCAGCGCCCGTCGAACGATGAGCTCGCGCTTCATGGCCGTCTCCCCCGCTCCGTCCGTCGAGGCCTTTGCATTCTTCCGCCCGGCGTGGCAAGCGGTTCGACCATCCGCCGCGGGACAGCAGCACGAAAGAGCATGTCATGAATGGCTTTTTCACGCTCGCCCACCTGTCCGACATTCATCTCGCACCGGCGCGTCCCTATTACGGCCACCTGCAGGCGAAACGCCTTCTCGGTATGCTCAACTGGCATCGCACGCGACGGCGCCAGCATCTCGCCTCGACGCTCGCTGCCATCGTGACCGATGCTCTGGCCCAGGCTCCGGATCACGTCGCCGTCACGGGCGACCTGGTCAACGTCGGCCTCGCCAGCGAGCACGCGGCTGCGGCGCGCTGGCTCGCCGAGCTGGGGCCCGCGGGCAGCGTCACCGCCGTTCCCGGCAACCACGACATCTATGTCGACATGGCGCACGGTGACGGCATCGGCCGCTGGCAGGCGTTCATGGCCGGCGATGCCGAGACGGTCGGACGGGAGCCCTATCCGTTCGTGCGCCGGCTTGGCCCGATCGCCCTGGTGGGCCTCAACTCGGCCTTGCCGACGCCGCTGTTCCACGCTTTTGGCCGGCTGGGTGCGAGCCAGCTCGCCTCGCTCGACGGCCTCCTGGCGCGTCTCGGCGAGGAAGGGCGTGTCCGCATCGTGTTGATCCACCATCCCCCGCTCACGGGACAGGCCGCACCGCGCGCCGCGCTGCAGGATGCGCCCGAGCTTGCCGCCGTGCTGCGCCGCCGCGGGGCGGAGATCGTGTTGCACGGCCACAATCACCGGGCCTCCCTCGCGCACGTCGAAGGTCCGGCCGGGCCGATCCCGGTCGTCGGCGTGCCGTCCGCCTCGCTCGGCATCGCCCATGGCAGGCAGATGCTCGCCCGCTACAATCTCTATCGTTTTGCGCCAGAGCCCGGCGCGCCCATCGAGCTGGTGGAGCGGGGCCTTGCCGTTCCGGGCGGGCCGGTGGTGGAGCTCGCGCGCCGCATGCTGAGCCGCCCAGAGCTCGTGCGGCCGCCCCTCGGCTGAGTCAAGCGCCTCCGGCGCGGCGGACGCAGCGAGGCCTTGTCGAAACACTGCAAGTGCGGGAAGCACGACCCATGACCACGAGACGCCGTTTCCTGAAGCGAGGGCTGGCCACAGGCGCGGTGCTCGCCGCCGCCGGCACATGGCTGCTTCCCCGCAAGGCCAACGCCTACTATTCGGGCCCCGTGACCGACCATTTCGACGGCACGCGCTTCTTCAATCCCGGCGGCCGCTCGCCGAAAGGCCTGGCCCAGGTGGCGCGCCTCTACACCCAGGAAACCTGGTCCGTCTGGCCCCGCCGCCTGCCGAGCCCGCACCCGGCCGACAAGCCGCCCGCCTCGGTCACCGGTGGCATTGTCCGGATCGTCCACATCGGCCACGCGAGCTGGCTGCTGCAGGCAAGCGGCCGCAACATCCTGATCGACCCCGTCTACGCCGATCGCGCGAGCCCGTTCGCGTTCGTGGGGCCCCGGCGCGCCAATCCGCCCGGCATCGCCTTCGACGACCTGCCGCCGATCCATGCCGTGATCGTCACGCACAATCACTATGATCATATGGACACGGCGGTGCTCGGCAGGCTCTGGCAGCGCCACAGGCCGCTGATCGTCACGCCTCTCGGCAACGATACGATCATGCGCGCCGCGGCGCCCGGCCTCGAGGCGCGGGCCGTCGACTGGTGGGACACGGCCGACCTCGGCGGCGGCCTGATTGCCCAGGCGGTGCCGACGCAGCACTGGTCGGCCCGCGGCATGCGCGACCGCAGCCATGCGCTATGGGCCAGCTTCGTCATCGGCACACCCGCCGGCAAGATCTATGCGATCGGCGACAGCGGATACGGCGATGGTGGCACGTTCCGCGAGATTGCGCGGCGGCACGCGCCGATCCGCATCGCCTTGATCCCGATCGGTGCCTACGAGCCGCGCTGGTTCATGGAGGGCCAGCACATGAACCCGGCCGATGCGGTGGAGGCCTTCCGGCACTCCGGCGCGCAGCGCGCCCTCGGGCACCATTGGGGCACCTTCCAGCTCACCACCGAGCCCTTCGACCAGCCGCTCGCCGATCTCGCCAAGGCCCTCGCCGCGTCCGGCATCGAGCCGTCGCGTTTCGAGCCCGTCAGCCCAGGCGCCGTCACGCTGCTCGCGGCCTGAGCGGCCGAAAAGCCTTGAGCTCCCGAAAAAGCGATGGGCGGAGCCATAAGGCCCCGCCCACGCCGCACGTCGGATTCCTGCCTGCCTCAGCGGCGGCTCGACTCGCCGAACACGCTCACCGCCGCGCGGCCACCGAAGCCGGGTCGCGCGCGATAGACCATCTCGATCTCACGGACGTGGCTACGCCGGCCCGGCAGGTCGATCGCGAGATCGCTGCCCTCGCGGATCAGGCGGTCGACGCGGAAGTCCTCGCCGTAGCCGTTCTGATAGACGACACGAACGGAGACCATGTGCAGGTCGTTGTTCTCGGCCACGAAGTGCAGCCGGTCGTAGCCGCGGTCGCGCCAGTCGTAGCCCTGGGCGACGCGGATCACGTCGCGGTCGATGCCGAAGCCGACCGACTGCTGGCCGAGAAGCTGCCAGCCGGGACGCGGACGGAAGCCGACCGGGGGCGGGCCCGAGCCGGGATGCGGCCCTGCGTCGCGGCCAGGCCGGCCGGTGCCGAGCAGGACGAGCTCGGCGGGTCCGGGACGGCGGCGCGGATTGAGCGTCACGGTGACGACCTCGACCGAGCGCTGGTCGCCCTCGAGATCGATGGGGCTGGTCAGCTCACCGCCCTCGAGCGTCTGCGACAGGCGCACCGCCTGGGTCTGGCCGTTGGCGAAGCGGATGCGGGCCTCGATCAGGTCGATACGGTCGGAAGAGCCGTTGCGCAACCGGAGCTGCCCGAAGCGGCCCTCACCGCGGCCGACACGGATGTCGACGCGCTCGTCACGCCGGTCGAAGCGCTGCCGCGCGACCTCCTCGAAGCCTCCCCCGAACCCTGGGCGCGGCGGCGGTGGCGGAGGAGCCACGGCGACGGCGCCGCCGCGGACGTTCTCGGCGAAGACCTTGATGGTCGGCTGGGCGATATTGATGCCGCCGCCGCCGATGTTGAGGCCGAACTTGGCCTTGTAGAACATCTCGATCTGACGGAGATAGCTGCGCTCGCCACGGAGATCGACGTCGATCTCCTGACCGGGCCTCAGGGTCTGGTTGAACTCGACGTCCTCGGACTGCCCGTTGATGAAGTGCAGGCGGATCGAGCGCATCCTCACCTCGCCGCCGGAGGCGACGAAGCGCAGCTTGCGGTACGACCGGCCACGGAAATAGTCCTCGCCCCGGCCGACGTTGATCACGTCGCGCTCGGCGCCGAAGCCGACGCGCTCCTCGCCCAGCAGCTCCCAGCTTCCGGGGCCGCGCTGCGCCAATGCGGGCGCCGTTGCAGCCAGCGCCAGGGCAAGCCCCAGGGCCAGTGTCTTGAGCTTCATGACGAACTCCCCTTCGTTACGCCTGCCGTGGCCGTCCGTGTCCGAGCCCGGTCCCCGGGGCGCACGCCTCTTAGCACAGATATCGGCCGCAACATTAACCGTCTGTGAACCAATTGCGCGGGCACGCCCCAGCCGGATCGCCGCGCGCATGGCGCGTTGGAGGTCCGGCCGAGGGTTGCCAACGCGG
>JBFWQN010000257.1:0-7458 GCA_050249405.1 Hyphomicrobiaceae bacterium
ATCTATCGGCGAGCGGTTCGGCCTCATCCGGTTCGGCAGTCGGGTCGACGTCTACCTGCCGCCGGGCCGCACCGCTCTCGTTGCCGTCGGCCAGTTGACGATCGGAGGCGAGACTGTCGTTGCCGATCTGAAATCGGCCGAGCCGGAGCGGGAGGCGCGCGCCTCTTGACGGGGGCGCGGTGATTGCCGCACGTCGGGATGGCCGGGTCCGCGCCGATCGTTACGGCCCGAGCGCTTGGGAGAGCACCATGAACGACATGCACGACCAGGAGCGGCCGGGCGGCAAGGTGCGGCGGCCCGGCATATTCGGGCAGCGCATGGTGCCGATCCGGTATCTTGCCCCTAATCTCTTCACGCTGCTCGCGCTCTGTGCCGGCATCACCTCGATCCGGGCCGCGATCGAGGCCCGCTACGAGCTTGCCGTGGCCCTCATCGTCCTCGCCGCACTGCTCGACGGCGTCGATGGCCGTGTGGCGCGCGCTTTCAATGCGCAATCGCGCTTCGGCGCAGAGCTCGACAGCCTCGCCGACTGCGTGAGCTTCGGCGTGGCGCCGGCCATCCTGATCTTCATGTGGGCCTTCCCGTCGCTGCGTGGCCTCGGTTGGATTGCCGCTCTCATCTTCGCCTGCGCCGCGAGCCTTCGCCTCGCGCGCTTCAACGCCGCCCTCGACGAGGAGCGGCCCAAGTGGCGCAGCGATTTCTTCACCGGCGTGCCGGCCCCGGCTGGCGCCATTCTGGTGATGCTGCCCATCTATCTCGAGGATTCGCTCCTGCCGGGCGCGCGCGAGTATCCCGCGCTGATCGCCGTCTATGTGATGACGATCGCGGCCCTGCTCGTCTCTACGATACCGACCTGGTCGGGCAAGCTTGCGGGCGAGCGTATCGCGCGCGATCACGTGGCCCCAGCCCTCGTCTGCGCCGCGCTGGCCGTGGCCCTGCTCGTCACCTACCCCTACGTCACGCTCGCCATCGCGACCCTCGCCTACCTGATGCTGATTCCGGTCGGCATATGGCGGTTCGGCCAGCGCCGCCGTGCCTGGGAAGCGAGCGAGGCGGCTCAGGCAGCGGCGGTGCCCGGCGAGACACCGCATGCCGGCGGGCCTGCCACCGGCACCCGCCATTGACGGCGCGCTCACCCACGTTTGACGGAGCCACAGCATGACCTTTTCGCCGAGCGGCCAGATCGCCCCCGTCTACCACCGCCGAATCGGCGATTTCATCGTCACCGCCGTGAGCGACGGCACCCTCGAGCGGACGCACGAGATGATGCACGGCGTGACCGAGACCGAGGCGAAACAGCGTCTCGCCGCCGCCTGCCGCACATCGTTCGTCCTCTCCGTCAACGCCTTCGTCGTCCGCCGGGGCGACCGGGTGGTGCTGATCGAGACCGGCTCCGGCAACTATCTCGGCGCCTCTGCCGGACACTTGATGGCCAATCTCTCCGCTGCGGGAGTAGCGCCCGGCGACATCTCGACCATCCTGCTCACGCACATGCACCCGGATCACTCGGCCGGCCTCACCGATATGGTCAGCGGCCGCGCCAACTATCCGAACGCCGAGCTTGTCTGCCACGAGGCCGAGCCGCGCCACTGGCTCCGCGACGATGCCGCGATGTCGCGCGGCACCGAGCGCGAGAAGCGTCTGATGTTCCAGCAGGCGCGTGAGCAGACCGCTCCCTACCTGGGTCGGCTGCGCACCTTCACGGATGGTGAGGTGCTGCCTGGCATCACCGCGCTGCCGTTTCCAGGCCATACGCCCGGACACACCGGCTACCTGATCGAATCGGGCGGCGAGCGTCTGCTCGTTTGGGGCGACATCGTCCACATGCCGGAGGTGCAGGTGCCGCGCCCCGAGGTGGCGATGGTCGTCGACACCGATCCCGCTGCCGCTGCCGCAACGCGTCGCCGCGCCTTCGACTTGGCCGCCAGCGAGCGTCTGCTCGTCACCGGCATGCACCTGCATTTCCCTGGCTTCTCGCATATCGTCCGCGACGGCGCCGGCTATCGCCTGGTGCCCGAGGCCTGGAGACAGGGGCTCTAGCTAGTCATCCTCCCGCTCTGCCGGGTTACGATCGCTGAGAAGCCGTGCTCACTCGCGCGCCGCGTCGAAGCTCAGCCTCGCCCGTCGATCGTAATCCTCGGCGAGCGCCGTGAGCGCCGCCGCACAGTCGCCCGAGAACGACGGTCCGTGCATGAGCGCCAGCGTTCGCGGATTGAGGCGAGCGAGCCCGCGGATGGTGGCGCCCATCCTGGGGCTGAGGCTCGAGTAGCCGAACAGCTCCTCACCCTCGATGGCCGGTCCGACGATGTCGCGCTCCGTCAGCGGCGGACCGTTGCCGAGCTGCGTGAACAGGTCACCGCAGAGCAGCGTCCCGGTCGTCTCCTCGAAGAGAACGCCGGCATCCCAGCCGTGCGGCGTGTGCGGCGTGTCGATGAAACGGACGCGCTTCCCTCCGAGATCGATGACCTCTCCGTCGTCGAGCACGCGCGGCGTCCGGTCGGCGAAATCCGCGAGTGACACCATCACACCGGTCTTGCCGTGCGCAGCCTCTGCCTGTGGCGCTACGGCCAGCCATTCGTTCATCGCGCCGCACTCGTCGGCCTCGAAGTGGCCATAGGCGAGCCAGCGCAGCCGAGCGGGCGGCATGATGCGCTTCAACGCGTCGCAATTGAGCGGAAACATCTTCCGCAAGCCCGTATGGAACATCAGCGGCTGCTCGGCGAGCACGAGGAACTGGTTGAAAGTGAAGCCCTTCGGAGGTGCGATGTCGGGCACGAAAGTCGACAGGCGAAAAATGCCGTCGGCTATCTCACTGAGTGACGTTTGCATCGGGAGTTCCTGGCCGTTGGATTATTTGGGCATGGCGAGCGTGAGGTAGGGAGCGGGTGGCCGCTGCTGCGGCCCCACCGGCTGCGGCACTGCATTGCGAACCGGCGGAAGTGCCTTCAGGTAGGCCGCGAGCGCCCCCGCGTCGTCGTCCGAGAGGGCGGCGTAGCTGTGGTAAGGCATCACCGGCGCCAGGATCCGGCCGTCGGGACGAGCGCCGGTGCGTACCGCCGTCACGATCTGCGCGGCGCTCCACTTTCCGAGCCCGGTCTGCTCATCGGACGTGAGGTTCGGCGGATAGAAGATGCCGAGCCCGGGCAGCTCGAATCCCACGTCCGATCCGGCGAGCGCACGCGTGGCATCGGGCTGCCCGCGGAGTGCGCCTGGCGTGTGGCAGCCGGTGCAATCCATGATGCCCGCCAGGTACTGTCCGCGCTTCCTCGTCTCGTGATCCGCCTCGTCGGCGTTACAGCGGGACACGGCGAGCGAGGCGATCGAGCCGAGTGCGACGGCGAGGGCAAGGGCGTGGAAATTGCGCATGATCGGTCTCCGTGAGGTGCGCTCTCCTCTTACGCCGCCGCGTTTTCCGTGCCTCTATCCTGAGTTATCCTCTACTTTCCGGGATATCGATGAGGAGCCGGAAAGCAGCCGCGAATGTGTAGCCAATGGACGACCGGAAACGTATCGCCGGCATCATCAAGGATTATCTGGCACGCCAGAGGATGTCTCGCGAGCAGCTCGCCTTCAGGACGAGGCTCGGCAAGTCCACGGTCGACAAGCTGCTGATCGGTCTGTTCTCGCAGCGCACATTGGCGATCGTCGAGGAGCATACCGGGTTGGTCCTGAGACCCGCGCCGGCGCCGGCCGATGCGGCACCGGTACCTGCACCGGATGCAGGTTTGCCGCCGGTCGAGGCTCGACCGCCACTCGCCGGCCCGTCGATCGCCGTGTTGCCGTTCACCAACCTCGGCGGCATCGCGGAGCAGGACTACATCGGCGACGGCATCGCCGAGGACGTCATCACCGCACTCGCGCGCTTGCGATGGTTGAACGTGATCGCGCGCAACTCGAGCTTCGTCTACCGGGGGCGAGCCGTCGATGTGCGCCAGGTCGCCCACGAGCTCGGCGTTGGCTACGTTCTCGAGGGCAGCATTCGCGTCGCGGGCAGCCGCCTGCGCGTGACGGGGCAGCTGATCGATGCTGCGTCGGGCAAGCACATCTGGGCGGAAAAGTACGACAGCGAGCTGAAAGATCTGTTCGCCGTGCAGGACGATCTGACGGCACGCGTGGTCGCCGCCGTTGAGCCACACCTCTACGCCGAGGAGGGCCTGCGTGCAGCGACCAGGCCGCCCGAGAGTCTGAATGCTTGGGGGCTCGTCGTGCGCGCGCTGGGCCTCATCGCCAAGGTGGAGCCGGCGCCGAGCGAGGCCGCCCGTCGGCTGCTTGAGCGGGCCATAGAGATCGCTCCGGATTACGCGCGCGCTCATGCGCTGCTCGCTTGGGCGACCTGGTGGGCCACCTACTGCTACTGGATCGCCGACCGCGCGGGCGGCTACGAGGCGGCGGCGGCGCATGCTCGCGATGCGTTGTCACGCGATGCGTCGGACCCCTGGGCGCGTATGGTCGCCGGCATGTGCCTGAGCTCGGCCGGAGAGCACGAGCGGGCTCTGACAGAGCTGACCACCGCCCTGCAATTGAACCCGAGCTTCGCCCTCGGCCGCCTCTGCTACGGCTGGGCCCTGCTGCGCGCAGGTCATTACGAGGAGGCGGTCGCCGAGACCGGACGCGCCGTGCGCCTCAGCCCCGTCGATACCTTCTCGGGGTTCTACGTGGCGATCCACGGCCTCGCCCTGCTGGGCGCCGGACGTTTCGCGCAAGCCGTCCCGCACTTGCGCGCGTCGGTGGCCGCCTTTGGACAATATGCTGGGCATTACAACAGCCTGATCAGCTGCTGTGGTCATCTTGGACTGATGGACGAGGCGCGGGAGTACATCGCCAGGCGAAACAGCATAGGACCGCCGCTCCGCCGCTCGGTGCTGCGCGCCAATCTCGCGCGTTTCGCCCATTGCGACGTGTTTCTTGCCGGTTTGGAGAAGGCCGGCGTGCCCGAATAGGGCCTCGTGCCCTGCGGGCTCGCCGGTGATCGCGCCCTGCGCCTCCGCGCCCCGCTCGCCCGCTATCCCTTCCGCAGCAGGCTCCTCGCGCGCTCCAGATCGGCCGGTGTGTCCACGCCGAGCGGCACGGTGTCGACCAGGGCGACGTCGATGCGCATGCCGTCCTCGAGCGCCCGAAGCTGCTCGAGCCGCTCGCGTAGCTCGAGTGGCGAGGGCCGGAGCGAGACGAACCGCTCGAGTGCGCTGCGCCGGTAGGCATACATGCCGATGTGGTGATAGAGCGGACCTTCGCCGGAGGGCGCCGTCGCACGCGTGAAATAGAGCGCGCGCAGCATGTTGCGGCCTATCGGCGTTCCGACCACCTTCACCACGTTCGGGTTGGTCCGCTCGTCCGCATCGCGGATCTCGGCGGCGATGGTGGCGATGTGCACCTCCTTGCGCTCCAGCGGCTCGAGGCAGGCGCGAACCAGTCGCGGCTCGAGCGTCGGCAGGTCGCCCTGGACGTTGACGATCAGATCCTGGTCGGCCTCCGGGTCGATGCGGCTGACGGCCTCGAAAACCCGATCGGAGCCCGAGGCGTGATCGGCCCGCGTCATCACCGCCTCGCCGCCCGCCTGGCGGATGGCATCGCGGATTTCCTCGGCATCGGTCGCCACCACGACCCGCCCCACCTCGGCGGCCATCGCCCGCCGCCAGACGTGCACGATCATCGGCTCGCCGAGAATGTCCGCCAACGGCTTGCCGGGCAGCCGCGAGGCTTGCATCCGCGCTGGTATGACGACGATGGCGCTCGGAAAGCGCATGGGCCCTCGCATGGTGACAATTGGTCTCGGGGCATGGTGGTAAATCAACTCTGCGGCCGGTTGCAAGGAAAGCCGGAGCACCTATAGTTGCGCCCGATTTATGGCCCTTGCGCGGTTATCCGCGCAGGCTCCAGGACGGTTGCCGGTTTCGCCGCTCCGTCCCTAGGGTGGGGCTGGTGGCCGGTGGCAGGCACGGGCGACAGACGCGGGACAGGGGCGCATGGACAGCTTCGAGTTCAATAAGATTGCCGGCGGGGTGCTGTCGGCGCTGCTCTTCATGTTCGGCGTGCCCGAGGTGCTGGGAATGATTCGCGGCGGCGGGCACGGCGCTGATCATCACGGCCCCACCCGGGGCTACGAGCTGCCGATGCCGAAGGAGAGCGCGAAGGCCGGCGGGGGAGAGGCCGCGCCGTCGTTCTCGCCCGCAGCCGTGCTGGCCGTGCTCGGCAAGGCCAATGCCGAGTCGGGCAAGGACGTATTCAAGGCGTGCACGCAGTGTCACACGCCCGAGAAGGGCGGTGCCAACAAGCTCGGCCCCAACCTTTACGGCATCGTCGATCGAGATATCGGAAAGCTGGCGAGCTTCACGAACTACTCGCCGGCGCTCTCCGGCAAGGGTGGCAAGTGGACCTGGGAGCATCTCGCCGAGTACCTGCACGATCCCAAGAGCTACATTCCCGGCAACCGCATGAGCTACGCGGGCGTCAAGGATACGGCCGAGCTGGCTGATCTTCTGGCCTATCTGCGGACGCTGGCTGATCAGCCGGCGCCTCTGCCTGCGGCTCCGGCCGCCGCCGAGCCCGCGAAAAAGTAGAGCCGGCCACGACCTTCTGATCTGGTTCTTTCCAGGCCCGATACGCCCCGTGCGTGTCGGGCCTTCGCATGCCGGTGTGCGGGCAGATGTCGCCTGACCAAGAATTAACTTGGCTTCGCGGCGGGCCCTTTCCATGCTTCTCCATCAACCGGTGGGTTTGTCCGCCCCCAGCACGACCGGCAGCAAGCCGGCAATCCGTCCGCCGACCCGCCTCCGCCGGCGGGATGTGTCCTAGGGAGCTGACGACCGTACATGTCACGACACCCGCTGGTGCCGCGTACCTTGACCACAGCTCTGCTGGCCGTGGCGACGGCTTTGCTGTCCACCGTTGCCGCCTTCGCCGACGACAGCGCCGCGACGCGCCATCACGCGCTCTCGCTGATCGGCAAGCCGGCGTACGATGCAGGCTTCCAGTCCTTCCAGTGGGTCGATCCGGCCGCACCGAAGGGCGGCGAGGTGCGCTTGCGCATGATCGGCACCTTCGACACTCTCAATCGCTATGCGCCGAAGGGCATCGGCGCCGACGGGCTGCAGCTGCTCGATGCGCCGCTCATGGCCAGCAGTCTCGACGAGCCATCGACCGACTACGGCCTTGTGGCCGCCTGGGTCTCCTATCCCGACGACTTCAGCTCCGCGACGTTCGGGCTCAGGCCCGAGGCCAGGTTCAGCGACGGCCATCCCGTCTCGCCCGAGGACGTGATCTTCTCGCTGGAGGCGCTGAAGAAAGCCAATCCTCGCTTCGCGCTCTACTACAAGAACGTCGTCCGCGCCGAGAAGGCCGGTCCCAACGAGGTCCGCTTCGTGTTCTATGGCCCCGGCAATCGCGAGCTGCCGCTCATCGTCGGTGGACTGCCGGTCCTCGCCCGGCATTATTGGACGGCGAAGGACGAGAAGGGAGAGC
>JBFWQN010000258.1:0-7404 GCA_050249405.1 Hyphomicrobiaceae bacterium
CGACTGCCTTACTGAAACCTGGGTTTCGCCACTCGGCCCCGATGGCCCCTGGCTGATGACGGCGCGATCGACGACCACCGGCCAGCAGCGCAATCTTTCGATCATGACGTCGCGCAACCTGACCGAGTGGGACGGGCCGCGGGATGGCGGCGTGCTACTCTCGGGCAATGCACCCGCGCTGATCATCGAGGACGGCGAGGCCTTCCTCTACACCGTTGCGCGTCGCGGCCATAAGCGCGAATTGCCGAACACTGCAGGCGAAATGCTCGGCAACAGGCTGCTCGTCGCGCACGCGCCGGCAGCGGCGGTCGTCGATGGGAGCACCGACTTCTCATTGCACGGCGGGTGGAAGGAGGTCGCGACGCTTCCTGACCAGGCCGTGGGCTACATCTTTCCCCGAAAGCTGCGCCGCCGCTGGTTCGCTGCCTTCAATTGCGGCGAGACGGGCTATGTCGGCCTCGACGGCAACAAGCGCAGCTGGCTTGGCCTCATGACGCCGCATCCGCCCTTGCTCGTGGATGCGCCGACCCTCCGCATGGCTTTGCCGCACGATAACCACATCGACAACGGCGAGTTTTCGTCCTGGAGCCGCGGTGAGCGTATCGAGCGCACGCGCCCGGGACAAATGACGGCCGATCGATGGTCGGTAGAGCATCCCGCAATCGATGCGGTGACGGTGGAGAAGGTCTCGGCTCCCCACCCGCTCGGCGGCGCGAGCAGCTGGTTTTCGAAGCGGTGTCCTGCTCCGAGTGGCAAGGGGCCACACCGCACGGTCCAGCGGATCGCCGAGGTCGGTCTCGGCGCCGAGCATCGCGTCACGCTCATGTTCAGAGCGTGGTCTCCAAGCGAGACCACGATTGCAGCGGTCAAGCTCGTACAGCACTTCGGAACGGGCGGGAGCAAGCCCGTCGAGGTTATTCTCGAGCGTCGCGTTCGCCTGTCGAGAATGCCGCTACTCTACAGCCTTAGCGGGGCTTTGGCATCGGTCGCCGACAAGCAGATTGCGGCGGACGCATCTCTTCGGATCGTTATCGAGGAGCTTGCTCCGGGCGACAGCGGGCCGGTGGACATCAGCTTCGGCGATGTCGCGCTCGTCCTTGCCCCGGTGGCGACCAGTGTCAGGCGTAAGTCGGCCGACGAGGTCCGCGCCGCTTGCGAACGGTATTTCCGCATTCTCGACCTTGCGACGATCAGCGCTGCGGGCGGGCTTTGCGCGTTCACGGCCTCATTTTCGCCGATGGCTCGATTGCCGATCGTCAGGCTTCTGGCCTTGAGCGGTGCCGAGGCGAGTGCATCCGCGTTGATTGGCCTGGAGCGCAATGGCGTGCGCCTACTTGCGAGGGGCTCGCGCAATGGCGGCCCGTGCAGTCTAAAACTGCAACTCGACGCCGAATGGACCGGAAGTGGTATCTCGGGCCCCGTGACCCGTGAAAGCGCCGACAGTGACATCGTCCGGGCCGCCGATGGCCGTTCGTGGCTCTCCAGCAGCACGTCCGCGACGCTTGGATTCCAATTGGCCGAGGGTCGGGGCGTGGATCATGTGGCCTCGCTCGTGGCCCGGCTCGAGGTAGAGCACCGCCTGCGCGACATCGATCGCGAGCTGTTGGGTATGCTGGCATCCGGAATCGCGGTTGATCGGCGTCTTCTGGAGCAGCGAAATTCGCTGATCGAGACGCTCGCGAAAGACGGTGGATGACCATGCTGTGGCGAGGTCTCGTCCGGATCATCGCTCTGGCGCTGCTCTTCTCGAACGGCAGCCTCTTCGTGGTCGCCGAGACGGTCGAGCGGAGACCGGCGGATAGGCCGCAGCCGCGTGGCAGCTCCGACCCTGCGGGCGCCTACACGATCAGCGGCGGCTACCTGTTCGGCCCGATGATTGCTCGCGGCCGCGAGAACCGCATCCACATGCTGTTTTACCGTGGGGTGGACCATTACTGGAAAGGTCATGCCACAGTGGGCTACGCCCGCTCAGAGGACGATGGGGCCAGCTGGCGGGTGCTTCCCGACATCGTCTCGCACACCGATGGCTCGGTGCACGACCGCTTCGCGGCGTTCGGTCAAGCCGCGAGCGGGCGCCTGATTGCCATGTTCGTTCGCCGGGTCGGTGTCAATGGTTCGCCCGTTCTCCACCAAGTATGGTCGGACGACGACGGGACCACGTGGCACGAGCCTGTGCCATCGCAAGTCACCTCATCCGATAGCAAAGTGCCCAAGGGCGATTGGCACTATCCGTTCGGCAGGATCGAGCGCACACCGGCCGGGAAGCTCGCCGTCATGAGCTACATGGTCGAGGACAATTTCGTGCTCACCAGCAACGACGAGGGGCGTACCTGGACGAGCCGCCTCGTCGTCTCGTCCGGCCGGCCGAACTACTCCGAGATGGGCTTGGAGCTGATCTCGGAGAACGTTTGGATCGCGGTCAGCCGGATCGACAACGAGATCAATCGGATGGCGCAGTTCGTGAGTGAGGACGCCGGCCGGAGCTGGCGTCTGCAGGGACCGCTCGAGATCGAGGCAAGCCCATGGAACGTCGCGCCGTCGATCGATGCGGTCGTGCGTAACGGGCGGCGGGTCTTGCTGGTATCCTACTGCAATCGAAAGTCGGCGAGTTGCTGGCTGAGGGAGGCCGATCCGGCGGAAGCGGCAAAGTCCCCCGAGGCTTGGCGGCGGCCAACACTCCTGGACGAGGGGCTCGTCGGTCTCTCTGGCTATCAGAGCATACTTCAGTCCAGGGACGGACATCATCTGATTGCGGCGATCACGCGCGAGCGTTCCGTGGCCGAGTCGGATGTGCTGGTCTGGCGACTGCCGCTTCCCGGTACAGCGAATACGGCAGGAAAATCGAATGTACGTTGACTGGTGTCGGTCAAGGCGGGGCGGACGTGAGGAGTGAGATGTCGAAGAAGATTTGGGATTTCAGCTTCAGGCGTTTCGGGGTGAATTTCCACTACAAGCTGTTTCGGAGCCCCGGTGATCGTCTCCTCGTCTTTTTTCCCGCGCTCAGGCGGGCTGGCTTGGAGAACGTCATGTTCTACAATCGTCTGACTTGGGAGTCTGACTTCGATTGCTCTTGCCTCTATCTGGCCGATCCCGCTCTGCAATTCAGCTCGGAGGTCCGGGGTGGTTGGTTCCAGGGCAGGCCGGAATATTTCACCGTCGAGCGGATGGCACTCGATCTCAGCGATATCATCAAGGAGTTTCGCTTCGATCCGGCGAAGACGCTGCTGTATGGGTCGTCGCAAGGCGGATACGGCGCTCTCGCCGTCGGTGCCCATATGGGGCCGGTCAAGGTCTTGGCCGAATGCCCGCAGACGCGACTGCGTTATTTCAATCTGGTCGCCGACATCAATCGAATGGCGAAATATTGTTACGATTCCAAGGACGGAGCCAGTATCCCCGAGAAGTACGAGGTGCGCGTGGATCTGGCGCGCCTTTACGCTGCACGCAAGCCGACGAGTATCGCCAGGATTATCGTGAAGGACAGCGATACGCATTGCATCAAGGTCCACACGGATCCGTTCATGTCTGCAGTCGGAGCAAGCGCGAACGTGACATGCAGGCACATTCCAGGCGATCTCGGCGGTGCCGGCCATTCGCCGCTGCCTCAAGAATTCGTTCGAAATGAGATAATGGCACTTTTTGCCGACGAGCCGGCGCCGGGCACCTCGGCCGTGCCTGCAGCCGCGACGGGATGAGCTTGGCCGCTCGAACAACGCCTCGCGCTGGCGCGCCGGCATCACTTTCGCTCGGCGCGCCGCGCAAGCCGGAATGCGACCCATCACAACGCAACCGCAAGGCATAGAGCTCATCATGACGGACGCCCGCTGGGTCGGCACCTGGACGACGACGCCTGCACTCGCCGAAGGCGTTGCCCTTGCCGGGCCCACAATCCGCATGTTTCCTCGCACGAGCATCGGTGGGGAGAAGCTGCGCATCAGGCTGTCGAACGCGGCGGGAAATGGCGATCTGATGATCACCTCAGTCCGCGTCGGAGTGCGTGGCGGGGCCGCCTCGGTCAAAGCAGGCACGGACCGTGCCGTCACTTTCAGCGGCGGGAGCCGCTCGGTGAAGATCCCGGCCGGCGCATTCGTCATCAGCGATCCCGTCGCGTTCATCGTCCCGCCATTGACCGATCTTTCGGTGAGCGTTTATGTCCCGCGGGTCGTTCCTGCCAGTTTCGGCGTTACGGGCCGCTACGCGCGCCAGATCCATTACCTTTCGCCGGCGGGCGACTTCACCGGCCACGAGGTGATGAACGTCAGCAAGGTCACTGACGACTGGCTTTTCCTCTGTGGAATGGACGTTCAGGTGAGCGGGGCGGCCGGCGGCGTCGTTGCATTCGGCGACTCGCTGACGAGCGGGAGCACCTCGAGCCACGACAGCCACAATCGCTACACCGATCAGCTCGCGAGGCGCCTCGCGCAGCGAGGCGGCCGACCATATGGCGTGATGAACCAGGGCCTTGGCGGCAATCGGCTGCTGCATGACGGAGCAGGGCAGAGTGGGATCGGCCGCTTCGAGAGAGACGTACTCGGGCAGCCTGGCGTTACGCACGTTATCGTGAGCTTGGGCTTGAATGATATTAGAAACAGGCGCAACAACAAGGATGAGTTCGTCACGCCGGACGAGATGAAGGCAGGCCTCACTCAGCTAGCGGTCAGGGCCCGGGATCGAGGTATAAAGATCTTCGGCGCAACGATCACACCTTGCGAAGGCGAGGTCGCGTCCACTGGAGCCAGCCCAGCCGATGTCGAGGCGAGCCGACTTGATGTCAACGATTGGTTGAGAACCGGCAAAGTGTTCGACGGCATCGTGGATTTCGATGCGGCTTTGCGTGACCCCGACCGACCAAGTCGATTACTCGCGACCTTTGATAGCGGAGACCACTTGCATCCGAATGACGCCGGCTACAAACGTATGGCTGATGCAATCGAACTGTCGCTGTTTGATTGACGGCGATACCCATCGGTTGACGGCGGATTGCGGTCTTGCCTACATCCTGTGATCTGTCGAACTTCAACTAGGAGCGTCGTTTCAAGAGGTGCCGGATGCGACGGCAGACGAATCCGATCGACTTCTGGCGTGGGTACGCCCTGATTGCGATCTTCATCAATCACATCCCTCAGAATTTCTACGAGCGGTTCACCCACAAGAACTTCTCCATCTCGGATTCCGCCGAGCTGTTCGTCTTCCTGGCCGGCTGGTCGCTCCGCCATATCGTCGGCCCGGCCGGCGATGCGCGGCCCGTGTCGGATCTGCTGTTCCGCCTGTTCGGCCGTGCGGTCACGCTCTACGTGGCCCAGATGGCCATCGCATTGATCGCGATCGCGATGCTGGCGGCGGCGGCGATCGCGCTCGAGAACCCGCTGTTCCTCGAGTGGAACAACGCGGCTGCGGTCTTCTATGATCCGGTGCGGGCCCACATCGGGCTCGTGCTGCTCAGCCACCAGCTCGGCTATTTCGACATTCTGCCGCTGTATGTCGTGCTGATGATGCTGGCGCCGGGCATCGCGATCTTCCACCGCGTGGCGCCCAACTGGCTGCTGCCGGTCTCGTTCCTCATCTACATTACGAGCGTCGTCTTCGCACTGACCATCCCCACGTGGCCGACAAAGGGACAGTGGTTCTTCAATCCGCTGTGCTGGCAGCTCGTCTACGTCCTCGGATTCACGATGAGCCGGGAGCGTGGCCCGGGACAGTGGGTTCGCCAAAACATCAAAGCCGTGAGACTGGTCGCGCTGCCCATTCTGCTGGTGCTTGCGACGATGCGCATTTTCGATCTGTGGTGGGATCCGACCAAGGTGCCGGAGCCGCGCCTGCTGTTCTTGATGGGCAAGACTTTCGTCACGCCGATTCGCCTTGTTCAGTTCCTGGCCTTGATCGCGGTGATGTCCGCTGCCTATCCCTATATCGAGCGCGTCGTGCCGGCTTTCGTGAGGTTCCTCTCCATATTCGGCCGCAACTCGCTTCCGGTCTTCTGTGTGGGATCGCTGCTCAGTCTCGTAGGCCAGATCGTCCGCTTCGCCTACGGCGGCGGGCTGGTTGTGGATACTCTTCTGGTCGCTAGTGGAATTGCAGTGTTATGGTGCGTGGCGTGGGCAGCGGAATGGCGGGTGCGGAAAGAATAGCTTTCATGAGGATCGTGGCAGCTCTGTTGGGCGCACTTGCAATGGCGGGCGCCGTCGGGACACACGCCGAGGCGGAGCCGACCGCTGCTGTGGGCAGCAGCCCGCTGAGCAAGGTGTGCTCCGACGCGGGTGCCGCCAATCCCGCACAGGCTACGTTGCCGTTCACGGCCAAGGCACTTCGCGAGCGCAAGCGGATCAAGGTTCTCGCCGTCGGCGCCACACCGCTCAATCAGCGCGATCAGGCGCATGGCCAGTATGCGCTCGTCGAGCAGGTGCTGGAGACGACATTCAAGGGGCTGGATGTCGAGATCATCGATCGCGGTGTCTCGGGCGAGCTCGCGCGCGACGGAGCCGAGCGCATCCGCAACGAGGTGGCGATGGTCGCTCCCGATCTCGTGCTGTGGCAGGTCGGTGTCGCGGATGCCCTGGCACTCACGCCACCGGCAGAGCTCAAGGCGACACTGACCGGCACGGTGGGCTGGCTCAAGGCCCACGATGTCGACGTCATCCTGATCGGTCTGCGATACCAGCGCAGCCTGTCGAAGAATGCCGGCTTTCAGCAGATTCGCCAGTCGATCCGCGAGGTCGTGCGAGAGCAGGCCATTCTGCGCATCGGACACTACGAATCGATGGAGGCGATCGACCGGATTCGGGCCCAGGAAGGCGCACCTGTGAGCGAGCTCGACCTGACCGACGCAGGCTCCATCTGCATCGCCGATTTCCTGAGCCGGGCCTTGGCGGTCGGGCTGTTCGCCAAGCCCCGGCCCGAAGCCGCGAAGGCAGGCGCGCCCGTAGCGCCGGCTCCGTTCGGGGCGGCGCCGTCAGCGGGCGACGGCCTGCCAAAACCACCTCCGGCCTCGATCGCCAAATAGCGAAGGCGTTCGAAGCCGCGGCGCGTCGCTTACGCGGGCAGCTTCATGATCATGAGGTCGGTGTCGTCGGGTTTCGCTCCGGCGGTGGTCAGCATGGCGTGCACCTGGCCGCGGTGATGGGTCTGGTGATTGAAGAAGTGTGCGAAGAGGATCCAGCGCTCCTTCGAGCGATTGGCCTTGGCGAGCCCCGAGTACCAGACGAGATCGCCATAGACGCCGCTCGAATCCATGGCGTCGGCCCAGGCGAGGATTTTCTGGTCGAGCACGAGTCGACGACGTTTCAGCTCGCTCCAGTCGGGGCAATAGCGCGGGCTGTCCTTGGCCTCGCCCGTGGGCTTCGGCACGTCGGAGAAGCGGCTCATCCATTGCTCGTCGCCCCACAGCAGATGCGAGAGCGTGCCGTG
>JBFWQN010000259.1:0-7365 GCA_050249405.1 Hyphomicrobiaceae bacterium
GTCTTGAAACGCGGGTCGTCGGCGAGCTCGGGCCGGCCGAGCACCTCGCACACCTTCTTGAAGGCGCGATTGTTGCCGGCGCCGATCATCACCGGCACGGTCCTGGTCGGGAACATGCCGTAGGGCACGAGGTTGGCGTGCTGGTTGCCGGTGAGCTGCGGGATTTTGCCCGACAGGTGATAGTTCGGGAAATGCGGGTGCATCAGCGACATGGCGGCGTCATAGAGCGTCACCTCGATCTGCTGACCCTCGCCCGACACCTCGCGCTCGCGCAGGCTGAGCAGGATGCCGATGACGCAGTAGAGGCCCATCGAGATGTCGACCACGGGGAGCCCGAGGCGCATCGGCCCCGACTCCTTCGAGCCGTTGACGCTGTAATGCCCCGTCATCGCCCCGACGATGCCGTCGTAGCCGGGAAATCCCCCGAGCGGCCCGTCGGCGCCGAAGCCGGAAATCTTGCAATAGACGAGACGAGGGAATTTCTTCTTCAGGTCCTCGTAGCCGATGCCCCAGGCCTCCATCGAGCCGGGCTTGAAGTTCTCGATGACGACGTCGGCGCCCTCGAGGAGGCGCAGCAGCACCTGGCGGCCTTCCTCCTTGCCGAGATCGAGACCCACCGATCTCTTGTTGCGATTGATGCCGATGAAGTAGGCGGCATCCTCGTCGTGGAACGGGGGGCCCCAGTCGCGGACCTCGTCGCCCTGTGGCGGCTCCAGCTTGATGACGTCGGCGCCGTGGTCGGCAAGCAGCTGCGTGCCGAACGGACCGCCGAGCACGCGCGTGAGATCGACCACCTTGACGCCCGCGAGCGCGCCGCCGCCCTGGCGCAGGCCCTTTGCCCCGCCCGCCTCGTTGCCGTCCTTCGCCATGATGCGCCGCTCCCGGTGACAGATTTGTTTCGTCCTCGGTGCCACAGGCCGGCGGCGGTGGCAACGGGGCGGCATTGCGGAGGTCAACGGCGGCCGGGCTTCTCGCGGCCCGCACGCCGGACAGTGCCGAGCCGGGGCCGCCGCCGACGACAAGATGGCCGCCGGGACGGCTCCCAGGACCGCGCCTACTCGTCGAGCCAGACGTTGACGAGGTCGTTGCCCTGGAAGTGGCTCGAAGAGAAGTTCCAGCCCTTGATCTTCTTGTGGAGCACGATGATACGGTTCCAGAAGTGCACCGACAGCGAGTAGCCCTTCCCCAGCAGATGCTTCTCGAACTCCTGGATCAGGGCCTTGCGCTTCACCGGATCGAGCTCGCGCGTCTGCTGGTCCCACAGCTCATCGAGCCTGGTGTCATTGTGGCGCGAGTAGCTGATCGGCGACTTCTTGTTGGTCAGGTGCGACTGATGGCTTTCCGTTGCGTTGTCGGCGGCCGTGGTCACGGGATAGAGCGCCACGTCGAAGTCGCCGCTGACGAGATTGCCGAAATAGGCCTTGGTCTCGACCTGGCTGTGCTCGACCTGGATGCCGATCCGCCGCCACTGGTCGATGAGGAACACACCGACAGGCGTATAGGGCTGGTCGAGGTTGCGGTTGTGCAGCCTGATTTTCAGGTTCTCCTGGCCCGCTTCCTTGAGAAGGCGCTTGGCCTCCGCCCGCGCCTTCTCGATGTCGTGCCCGTAGCCCGGTATCTTCTCGAGCTCCGCCGTGGGCAGTGCCATCTCGTAGCCGGGCCGCAGGAAGCCGCCTGTCACCTTGGCGATCGTCACCTTGGACAGTTGCTCGTTGCCCTTCCAGCGATCGATGGCGAGCGATAGCGCCGTACGCACACGGATGTCGTCGAACGGCTTCTTCGTCGTGTTGAAGATGACGATGTCGACCGTCGACCAGGGACCTTCCTGCACCGTCCAGCGGTCTGGCGCACCCTTCAGAAGCTGATCACGCTCGCCAGGGGTGCGACCGCGAAACTCGGCGTCGAACTGACCGCCGAGCATGCCGGTCACGACAGCGGTCGATTTGACGAAGTAGGCCTTGTAGCCGTCCAGATACGGCCGGTCCTTCTGGAAGTAGCCATCGAAGCGCTTTGCAGTCATGTGCGAGCCGCGCACGTGCTCGACCAGCTGGAAGGCACCGGAGCCGAGCACGTTGTTCACGGGAAATCGTGGGTCGCTCTCGACCTTCGCCTTGCTGTAGATGCAGTTGAAGGGCTGCGCAAAATTATCCATCATCGAGGCGTTCGGCTCCTTCAGCCGGAACACGACGGTCGCGGGATCCGGCGCCTCGATCGCTGTGACGTCCTCGAACAGCGATTTCCTCAGCGACACGACACCGGTCGGCGGATTCTTGATGCGCTCGAACGAGAACTTCACATCGGCCGAGGTGAGCGGCGAGCCATCGTGGAACTTCACACCTTCGTGCAGCTTGAAGGTGAACGTCAGCCCATCCTTCGCAATCTCCCAGCTCTTGGCAAGATCACCGGTTATCTTGCCGCCCTGGCTCGCGTCGTAGCGCACCAGGAAAGAGTAGAACGGGCTCACCGGGTGCAGCAGCGCGAACGTCTGCGAGCCGTGGCAATCGTAGTCAGCCGGCTCGGCCGTCACCGCGAACTGGAGCGTGCCTCCCCGCTTGGGGGTCTCGGCCCGCACGGGGCCTGTGAGCGCGAAAAGCGACGCTCCTAGAAATGCGACCGCGATGCGGGCGCCACCGAGGGTCCACATGGTCTTCCTCCTGTTGTACCCGGTCTTTTTTTCCTCCGCGCCTGCGCGCGATGCGTGCCGGGTAGCTCCGACTTTGCAGCCTCCCGCAGCCAACCGCAACCTAACCATCTCGCCAGCACGGTCGAGGCGACGCTTCGTGCCGCCCCTCGCGGCATTGGCGCGGACGGCGGGCCGGCCTTATAAGGGCAGCGACAGCCCAACCTGCGAAGAGCATGACCGACACACCCGACATCCTGGCCCGCATCACCCGCTACAAGCTCGAGGAGATCGCGCGCGCCAAGTCCGAGCGGCCGCAAGCCGCCATCGAGGAGGCCGCGCGCCGCGCGCCGCCCGTGCGTCCTTTTGCCGACGCCCTCGCGCAGCGCATGGCGAGCGGCTTCGGACTGATCGCCGAGATCAAGAAGGCGAGCCCTTCGAAAGGCCTGATCCGCGCCGATTTCGATCCACCCAGCCTCGCCTCCGCCTACGAGAAGGGTGGCGCCGCCTGCCTGTCCGTCCTGACCGATGCACCGTCGTTTCAAGGCGCTCCAGTCTACCTCGAGCAGGCCCGGCGTGCCACACGACTCCCCGTGCTTCGCAAGGACTTCATGCTCGACACCTACCAGGTGGCCGAGGCCCGCGCCTGGGGTGCCGACTGCATCCTGATCATCCTGGCTCAGGTCGACGACGAGACGGCGCTCGGTCTCGCGGGAGCGGCGCGCTCGTGGGGGATGGACGCCATAGCCGAGGTGCACGACGAGGCCGAGGTCGCGCGCGCGCTCCGGCTGCCCTGCCGGCTGATCGGCATCAACAACCGCAACCTGCGCACCTTCGAGACGACGCTGGCCACGACCGAGCGCCTCGCCCCGCTGGTGCCGAAAGACCGGATCGTCGTCGGCGAGAGCGGCATCGCCACCCACGCCGATCTCGAGAGGCTGGCAAAGTCCGGCGTCCGCTCCTTCCTGGTCGGCGAGAGCCTGATGCGCCAGGACGACGTTGCCGCCGCGACCCGGGCACTCCTTGCTGGCACCTGAGCACGTTTTCCCCGGACCGGCCGCGGCCCCCTGGTCCTCACCGCCCATGACCCATGACTGCGACGGAGGCCGAGCGCCCATGACCGCACTCACGCACCTCGACGAGAAGGGCGAGGCCCGCATGGTCGACGTCTCGGAGAAATCCGTGACACAGCGCACGGCTGTCGCCACGGGCTTCGTCGCGATGACCCGGCAGACGCTGTCGCTGGTCGAGTCGGGCCTGGCCAAGAAGGGCGATGTTCTCGCCACCGCGCGCATCGCCGGCATCATGGCCGCCAAACGCACGCACGAGCTGATCCCGCTCTGCCACCCCCTGCTGATCAGCAAGGTCGTGGTCGACCTCGTGCCCTCCCACGATCCGGCCGGTATCGCGGTGACGGCCGAGGTGCGCGTCACCGGCCAGACCGGCGTCGAGATGGAGGCCCTGACGGCCGTCTCGGTCGCCTGCCTCACCGTCTACGACATGCTCAAGGCGGCCGACAAAGGCATGGTCATCGGCCCCGTCCGCCTCATCGAGAAGTCCGGTGGCCGCTCCGGCACCTGGCGGTCCGATCAGCCGGCCCCTGGCATCATCGAGGAGTAAGTCCGGAATGTCCCCCGCCCTCACCGTCGAGGAGGCTCTGGCCCGCATCCTTCGCGGCGCCGTCCCGATCGCCGACATCCAGCGCCGCGACTTGCTCGCGGCCCACGGCCAGGTGCTGGCCGAGCCGGTTGTCTCGGGGCTCACGCAACCGCCGTTCGATGCCTCCGCCATGGACGGCTATGCCGCCCGCCTGGCCGACCTCACGACACGCCCCGTGACGCTCCGCGTCGTCGGCGAGGCGGCGGCCGGGCGTGGCTACCGTGGCGCGCTCGGCGCGGGCGAGGCCGTCCGCATCTTCACAGGCGCTCCCGTGCCGAGCGGTGCCGACGCCATCGTCATCCAGGAGAGCACCGAGCGCGACGGCGACCGCGTCACCGTGCTCACGGGCAAGCCTGAATTCGAGCACATCCGCCCGGCCGGCGGCGATTTCCGTAGCGGCGAGTTGCTGCTGCCGGCCGGCCGGCGCCTGACGGCCCGCGACATCACGCTGGCCGCGGCCACCGGGCATGCGGCGCTTGCCGTGCGCCGGCCACCGGTGGTCGCCATTCTCGCAACAGGGGACGAGCTCGTCCTCCCCGGCGTCGCTCCGGGCCCCGACCAGATCGTGTGCTCCAACACCTTCGGCATCGCCGGCATGGTGCGTGCGGCTGGCGGAACCCCGCGGCTGCTGGGCATCGCCCGCGACACGGCGGAAAGCCTCGCCGAGCGCCTCGACCAGGCCAAAGGCGCCGACATCCTCGTCACCGTGGGCGGTGCCAGCGTCGGCGACCACGACCTCGTGGGCCCGGTCCTGCGCGAGCGCGGCATGGCGCTCGATTTCTGGAAGATCGCCATGCGGCCCGGCAAGCCGCTGATGTACGGCCGGCTGGGGCCCCAGCACGTCGTCGGGCTACCGGGCAATCCGGTCTCGTCGCTCGTCTGCACGCGTCTCTTCGTCATTCCCCTGGTCCGTGCCTTGCTCGGCCTCGAGCCGGAGCCCGTCCGCCCCCTCGCGGCGCGCGCCGCCGTGCCGCTTTCCGCGAACGGACCGCGGGCCCACTACATGCGGGCGAAGGCGCGCCAGGGCGACAACGGACAGCTCGAGGTCACGCCCGTCGCCAACCAGGACAGCTCTCTGATGCGCCCGCTGGCCGATGCCGACTGCCTGCTCGTCCGGCCCATCGGCGCGACAGCCCTCGCCGCCGGCGCCTCCGTGCCCGTGCTCATGCTCGACTTCTGACGGCAACTCTCCGCATCCGTATTTTTTGGGGCTTGCGGAACAGGTAGCGAACCGCTACCGTGTTCCCGGTTTGTACGGAAAGCGCTCGCGTGTTGACGGCGCCCGATGCCAGAATAGACCGCGGGAGAGACCATGCTCACGTCAAAGCAGAAAGAGCTGCTTATCTACATTCACAAGTGCGTCCAGGAGACTGGCGTGCCCCCGTCCTTCGACGAGATGAAGGAGGCGCTGGACCTCCGCTCGAAGTCGGGCATTCACCGTTTGATCACGGCTCTCGAGGAGCGGGGCTTCGTGCGCCGCCTGCCCCATCGCGCCCGCGCGCTGGAGATCATCAAGCTGCCGGACGCGCTCACCGACTCCGGATCCCGCCGCGCCTCCTTCAAGCCGAGCGTGATCGAGGGTGGCAGTCGCCGCGCGTCCGATCGGATCGATGAGGATGTCTCGGCTGTGGCAGGGGGCCTTGCGGTGCCGCTGATGGGCCGCATCGCGGCCGGCGTTCCCATCAGCGCCATCGAGACCCACACGCGAGACGTCGTCTGCCCGCCCGATATGTTGGGAAAGGGCGAGCATTTTGCGCTCGAGGTGAAGGGCGATTCGATGATCGAGGCGGGAATTCACGACGGGGACGTCGTGATCATCAAGCGCACCCATTCCGCGGACAGCGGGGATATCGTCGTGGCCCTCGTCGAGAACGAGGAAGCCACTCTGAAGACGCTCCGCAAACGTGGCACCTCGATCGCGCTGGAAGCCGCCAACCCCGCCTATGAGACGCGGGTGTTCGGGCCAGACCAGGTCGATATCCAAGGCCGCCTCGTCGGGCTGATACGCCGCTACTGAAGTCGGACCGAGCGCGCTTGTTCTCCCGGCAGGCGTGCCGGCCAGTCGAGCCGGCTGTCGTTGAGGCTTTGACCTTGGCTGCCGCACCGGGGGGCTTTTGGTGGCTCGTCGCAAGCGGGCTGCCAAGTCAGTCCGAATCGGCCGGGCCGGCGTCCGGCACCATCGACCAGGGGCGTCTTCCGCGCCAACCCGCCACCGTCTCGATTCTGAGTACCGTCGCCTCGGCCGGCCGCCCGCGCCCCACATAGATGGCGTGCGTGCCAAGGCGAGCGACGTCGTCACGTGTGACCAGCCGTGCAAGCGAGGTCTCGCCGCAGTGCGCCTGGCCGCGCCCCAGCCAGACGACGAGCCGGGCTCGCTCGCAATCGTCGGCGAGAGCGGCTGGATGGCGCGCAATGGCCACGACAAGGCCTTGCACCTTTGCCCTGCAGCCGACCGCATCGCAATCGGCCAGGCGCCGAGCCAGGGCTTCGGATGGCACGCGCCCATCGGCATCGTGCTCGAGCCACCGGGCGATCTCGAACGACGAGCGTCCCGTGTCGAGGACGGCAAGGCGTCCATCCGGGCCGCGCACGCCGACCAAGGCACCGCCGCCGCCAACGAGCACGTCGGGGGCCTGGCGCGTGGGGGCGATCGCCAGCCCGGCGAGGATCGGCACGAGCCCAAGCAGCCTCCAGCGGCGGGCCCATAGGCAAAGCCATAGCCCGCCTGCGACCATCAGCGAGAACGACACCGCAGAGATCGCCGGCACCAGCGCCACCGCGCCCGGCAGCGCCGCCACCTCGCGCGCGATCCAGCCCATGACCTCGATGCCGACGCCCATGACTGCCAGCGGCCAGCCCTCGAGCCCCAGCGGCATGGCGACGAGCGTCGCCAGCGCCGCCGGCATCACCAGCAGATTGCACACGGGCACCGCCACGATATTGGCGAGCACGCCATACTGGGTGCTCTTGTGGAAATAGAAGGCAGCGAACGGCGCCACCGACGCCGTGGCGATGAGGGTGGTCAGCGTGATCGTGCCGAGGAAGCCGGCGATGCTCGACAAGACTCCGGGCTGCCGCCGCCCGGC
>JBFWQN010000260.1:0-7329 GCA_050249405.1 Hyphomicrobiaceae bacterium
GTCTTTTCGCCGAGACTGGGGCGAAGCTCACCTTCGCAGGTTTGACGGGCCTTCCATTCTGGAATGCGGCCCTCGGCCTCGCGGCGGTGCTGGCAGTCTTCCTCGTCGTTCTCGAGCGCCTCGTGCCGTGGCGGGGCGAGGTCGGCGCCAACGTGGATGGCGTCTTGCCTGAGACTGAGGGGGCCGGTCACGACGCCTCCTCCCGTGTCGGGGCCCGCCCTGCCGTCTGAAAGTCGGCCTCGGCAGATTCACTCATGAGCAACGCCGGTCGCGGGAAGCCCGCGGCCGGCGTAGACTTTTGCGCCAGCCATTGCGACCGAACAGGAGGCGCCCCGTGAAGCTCCCCGCACACGACCGCTACGACTACGTCCCGATCACCAAGCGGCAGGATTACACTTGGCCCGGCGGCAAGCGGCTTGCCGTCTATTTCTGCAACAACATCGAGTATTTCGCCTTCGGCTCGGGCCTCGGCTCCGACAGCGCCGTGGCGGGCGCGCCGCAGACGCAGCGCAACTACGCGTGGCGCGATTACGGCAACCGGGTCGGCATCTGGCGCATGTTCGACCTGTTCGACGAGCTCCAGTGCCCGCTGACCCACAACCTCAACTCGCTGATCCTCGACCACCACCCCGCGATCGGCGAGCGGATGCTCTCCCGTGGAGACGAGTTCGTGGCCCACGGGCGCACCAACTCGGAGCGCCAGGGCGATCTCCCGGAGGATGAGGAGGCACGCCTCATCGCCGAGACGACGGAGACCATCAAGCGCTTCACCGGCAAGCAGCCCATCGGCTGGATGAGCCCCTGGCTGTCTCAGAGCCGCGTGACGCTCGATCTCCTCCAGGAGGCCGGCTACGCCTTCCAATGTGACTGGCCGCTCGACGACCAGCCCATCTGGATGCGCACGCGCAAGGGCCGCATCCTCAACATGCCCTACCCGATCGAGACCAACGACTCGCCGATGGTCGTCAACCGGCACCACACCGCCGAGGAGCTGGCCCGCATCTGGATCGACCAGTTCGACGAGATGCTCGCGCAATCCGAGCGTGGCCAATCGCTCGTTTGTCCGTTCGTCCTGCACACCTTCATCCTTGGCCAGCCCTTCCGGCTCAGGCAATTGCGTCGGGTGATGCAGCACATCCTCTCGCATCGCGATCGGATCTGGCTGACGCAGCCCGGGGAGATCGCACGCCACATCCAGACGCTGCCTCCGGGAGTGGTTCCCGGCAGCTGAGCCCGCTCTCGCTGTGTGGAACCAGCGCGCCGATCGCCGACTTTCCGTCTCGGGTGGACCCTTGAGGATTGCGAGCGGTGACGGCGCGCCTGCGGAAGCTGATCGACGACATCCAGGACGCCTTTTGGCTCGTGCCGGGCCTCCTGGTCGTGCTGGGCGCCGGAGGGGCGCTTGGAATGCTGATGCTCGACCGCATGTCGACCGCCTCCACCGCATCGCAGTCGATTTGGAGCTACGGAGGGGGCGCCACCGGTGCGCGAGCCCTGCTCGGCGCCATAGCATCCTCGACCATCACCGTTGCCGGCACCGTGTTCTCGATAACAGTTGCGGCGCTGACCCTGGCAGCCGGGCAGATGGGCCCGCGCCTGCTTCGCAACTTCACCCGCGACCGGGGCAACCAGCTCGTCCTTGGCGCTTATCTCGGCACCTTCGTCTATGCGCTGCTGGTGCTGCGTAGCGTACGGTCGGAGGAGGAGGGCGATTTTGTTCCGCACCTCGCCGTCACGGCTGGAATCGGCCTCGCCGTGCTCTGCGTCTTCGCGCTGGTCTGGTTCGTCGACCACATGGCGAGCCGGATCAATGTCGATACCGTGATTTCGCTCGTGAGCGAGGACCTGCAGAATACCATTTGTCACTTGGCCTCTGACGAAGCGCAGCCGGGGCCGCCTCTGCGCGACGTGTGGCGAGGTGCGGAGCCTGTTTTGGATACCCGTCAAGGCTACTTGCAGCAGATCGACGCCGAGGCCATTGCCGACTGGGCCGCCGAGAAGGGAACCGCCGTTCGCCTGCTCGTCAGGCCGGGCGATTTCGTGTTCCCCAATGCGCCGATCGCTCTGACCGTGCATCCCGTCGACGGCGCCGCCGCTGCCATCGCCGGCGCCTCCGCGCTCAATCATCAGCGGTCGAGCTCTGCCGATCTGGAGCAATCCGTTCGGCAGTTGGTCGAGCTGGCACTGCGTGCACTTTCGCCCGGCATCAATGACCCCTTCACCGCAATCAGTGTGATTGATCATCTGGGGGCCGCATTGTGTGTGCTAGTGCCGTTGCATCTTCCCACCGGCGTGGTCGAGCGGGGCGGCAAGGTCGTCACCGTCGTGCCGGGCATCGACTACGATGGTTTGGTCGATGCGATGCTGCACGCCATTCGCCAGAATGCAGCCGGCAATCCGCCGGTGCTCATCCGGATGCTCGAGATGCTGGCCGCCGTCGGAAGCGCCGAGCGCCAGCCCGGCAGGCGCCGCACATTGCAGCGCCATGCCGCTCTCGTGCTCGCCGATGCCGAGCGCTCTATCGAGGCGCCTGCCGATCTGGCGGACGTCCGCCGTCGTTACGACCTGCTTCTCGCAGTCACCGACGGGCCCGATGCCGACGTCGGCGCCTTGGTCGGCTGATCCTCTGCATCATCCGGGGATGATGGCTGAGGCGCCTGCGCTCTCCTTCACTTCGACCGCAATCGACCTGAGACGAGAGCGAGCAGTTGCGCGCAGCCGATCGGCTTGCGCAGCGTCTCGCCGGCCGGGGGAGCATCGGCGGGATCGCTGTCGGGTCGCGCCGTGACGGGGATGCAAGGGATGCCGCGGGCGATCATCCCCTCGGCAATTCCTTGCCCCCCGATAGCGACGGAATCGATATCGACGATGGCAAGGTCGAAGGTGTGATCGGCGAGGGCTCGCTCGACGGCCTCGCGGCTTCGCAGCGGCCCGATGACGAGGTAGCCCGCATCGGCTAGCGCTTCCTCGATGAGCAGCGCGTCGAGTGCATTCTCCTCGACCACCAGAATGCGCCGTCCGCTTTCTGAGCGGGGGCGCCGCCGCCTGGAGCGCATTGCGCCCGCCGTGCCTTCGCGAGTGGGATCGAAATAGCCGTCGAGCCCTGATGCAATGCCGTCGTCGGTTCGCGTTGTCACCCGGCATCGCACGCCGTCCCGAGCCAGCTCGAGACGGGCTCGGAGATGAGGCAGCCGTCCGAGCCGCTCGATCAGCTCCCGTCCAAGGCCTTTTCCGGCGGAGGCGCTGACCTCGGGGCCGCCACTCTCGATCCAGTCGAGGGCGACCTCGGGCTTCGGTCCCGGCCCGACCGACCAGGTGATCTCCACATGCCCGGTAGGGCGCGTCAACGCGCCATGCTGGACCGCATTCGTCGCCAGCTCATGCAGGATCAGCGTCAGTTGCAGCGCCGGTTGCGGCGGCAGGAAGACATCCGCGCCCGAAAGCTGTGTCTGTCGATCACTGCCGATCGTCGTCGCGAGCTGCGAGATCACCAGATCGCGGAGCGAGGCTCCGGCCCATTGTGCATCGGAAAGGATCGTCTGCGCCGCGGCGAGAGATTGCAGGCGCCCGGTAAAGCTTGTCATGAAAGAGGCCATGTCGGGCTGGGTCCGCGCGGTCTGGGCGGCCAGCGACTGCACGATGGCGAGCGTGTTCTTGACGCGATGATTGAGCTCGGCAACCAGCAGATTGCGGATTGCGTCCGATTTGCGCCGCTCCGTGATATCGCGGTTCGTCTCGAGCACGAGGTCTCGGCCTCCGGCACGGATCAGCTCCTGCCGGCTCTCGACCCACACCTGCTCTCCGTCGCTTGCCGTGTGGCAGAGCTCCCCGCTCCACTCCCCGTCGTGCCGGAGCGCATGCATGAAGGCTTCCATGCCGCCCGGGTGCCCTGTCGCGAGCAGATCGTGACTGGTGCGTCCGACAGCCTCGCTCCGGCGATAGCCGTAAAGCTCCTCGCAGCCCCGGTTCCACAGGACGATGCCGTCCTCCAAGTCCCAGACGAGCATCGCCTCGTGCGAGAGCTCGATGACCCGAGCCAGCTGGCGCAACCGGTGACCGAGATTGCGGCGCTCCGTAATGTCGGTATGCGTCGCGCACCAGAGCGCCGGGCGCCCCCTTTCGTCGAGTACGGGAACAGCTCTCGTGAGAAACCACCGGTAGTCCCCGTTGGCGCCCCTCAGCGGCACCACGTCCTCCCAGGTCTCCCGGTTGCGAAAGGCGGCCCGCACGCGTCGCTCTACATGCTCCACGTAGTCCGGATGGTGCACGCGGCGCCAACCTTCACGGCGCAAATCCTCGAGATTGCTGCCGGTGAACTCGATCCAGCGCTTGTTCAGCCAGACGATATCGCCGCTCGCGTCGGCCAGCCAGGCGAGCTGAGCCATGTTGTCCGCGATCGCACGAAAGCGTTGCTCGCTTTCCAGGAGCGAATGCTCGGTCCGCTTGTGGTCCGTGATGTCCCGTGCGACGCACAAAATGCCGATAATCTGGCCGCCGACCTCCTTGATCGGGCAGAAAGCGACGTCCCACCAGCGCGCCGCACCCCTGATGGTCGGGCAACGACCCGCATAACGCACGATCCGTCCGGCCGCAGCCGTCTGAATGGCGTCGTCGATAGCGCCGCGCAGCTCGTGCGGCCACAACTCGGAATAGGGCGCACCGATGGGAATTTGCCCCGGCTCGATCTCGAGCAGCTTGCGCCCCGCCTCGCTCATGTAGGCGAGGCTGCCGTCGAGATCGAGGAGCTTTATGCAATCCGTGCTCGTCGCGAGCAGCACGGCACCGATCAGCGCCTCCGGCTCGTTGGCACGGTTGCTCGGATTTTGGCTCCTCTCGTCACCCGCCGACCGGCCGGGCGCTTCGTTCTCCATGGGATCTGACACGAGGCCTGATACGCAATGCACTCACCGTGCTCGAGCACCAATGCCGGGGCACGGCTTGCTGCTCGCAAACGTCCTTGAGCGATGGTCGAGCGGGGCTTGGGAAAACCAGGAGTTAGCCCTCACGACCGCATCGCGCTCCGTCAGGCGGCCTCGTCGCCACGCGACCGACCGGCCTTGATATCGAAAAACAGCGCTTGGCTCATCACCGCTTTCACCATCTCGGGCCTGAATGGCTTGGTTATGAGAAACGTCGGCTCGGCGCGCTCCCCCGTGAGCAGGCGCTCGGGATAGGCCGTGATGAAGATGACCGGCACGTTGATCTGCCCGAGAATGTCGTTGACGGCGTCGATGCCCGAGCTGCCGTCGGCAAGTTGCACGTCGGCCAATATCAGTCCTGGGCGTTCCTGACCCGCGATGGCGACGGCATCCTTGCGCGTCGGTGCAATTCCAACCACCTCGTGGCCGATCTCCGTGACGATGCCTTCGAGGTCGAGGCCGATCAACGGCTCGTCCTCTATGATCAGCACGCGAGCCGCGATCTGCTCGGCGATCTCGCGGCCGGCGGTGTCGACGAGCGTGCGCACATCCGCGTAGTCGGTGCCGAGGATCATGGCGATGTCGGCCATGCTGAAGTCCTCGAGCGCGGCCAGCAGGAACGCCTGTCGCGGGCGAGGCGTCAGTGTTTCGATCCGGCGGTCCGCCACGTCGACGGGCCCTCCCCCCGCCGGGTCCGCGCGGCGGTTGAACGGCATCGACTCCCAGATTTTTATGAAGGCATGGAAGGTGGCGAGCTTTGGGGCGACATCGCGCCGGAACAGCGCCGGATCCGCGACGAGCGTCTCCAGCAGTGCCATGACGTAGGCGTCCCCTCTCTCCTGCGATCCGGTCAATGCACGCGCAAAAAGGCGCAACGACGGAAGTTGCGGTGCCAGCAGGTCCGCAATCGAAGTGTTCATGTAGTGCGACTCCCCACGTGATGACTTGACCATGAACGCGAGTGGGCCCCGCCGGTTCCGTCTGTCATGAAAAATTCGGCTTAACGTGTCAGACGCCGCCAACCCTGACAGAGCTCGCAGCCCCATCGTCGGACATCAGGTCTGTCGCATCCGTGACGCCGAGGAGCTCGGACAGCTTCACCCTCGCCCTGTTCACCCGGCTTTTGATGGTTCCTACGGCGCAACCGCACATGACGGCCGCATCCTCATAGGCAAATCCTTCGGCGCCGACCAGCACGAGAGCCTCCCTCTGCTCCGCCGGAAGGGTGGCGAACGCCTTGGCGAAGTCGAGCAGGTCCATGTGACCGGACTGGCGTCCCTTCACGCTCAACTGCTGCGCGAGCTTGCCGTCGGAATCGTGCACCTCGAACTTGCGCTTGCGGCGCTCCGACAGAAACGTATTGCGCAAGATGGTGAACAGCCATGCCTTCAGATTTGACCCCGGGGCGAAAGTCTCCCTGCTCCGCCACGCCTTGACCAGTGTCTCCTGCACAAGGTCGTCCGCCTGATCGGCATTCCCGCACAAGGAGCGAGCGAACGCCCGCAAATTGGGAACAAGCGCCGTCAGCTCACGCTGCAGCTCCCCGTTGTCATCTGTAGAGCCACTCATTCAGATCGCTCCACTTTTGATCTTTCGGCCTTGGCGAGCTCACCGAGAAGCTGGGAGAACTTGTCGGGCAGCGGCTCGGCGAGAATCTCGCCGTACACGCGTCGCAGTTGCTGGCCGATCCGGCCTTGCGCCTCCCGTGGAAGCACGACATGTCCGTTCGGGCCGGTGCGAGCATTCCGAGTCGCCTGATCCTCTTGATCGTCGTCGTTGTGCATGAACCACCGCCACCCCGTTGTCGCTGTCTGCCGTTGTCCGGCTCGCCCACCGTCGTTCATCTCGTAGCCCTCTTCAACAGTCCGGACTGGGCTGAGCACCCCCAGTCGCAACCTGCATCAACGCAAGCACGTGTCTCAGGTTCCTCAAGCCGGCGCCCGTGATGCGCGATATCACTCGGCCGGTTGCATCGGTGCAACGTCTGCAGGTGGCTCGGAGTTTCGGCTCAATATGAATGAAGCCGCAGCCACCGCGGCGATGACCGGCAAGTTCTTGACCGCGAGCCGAAGCAGGGCTGGCAGGGCCAGCGGGACGACGACCTTGGCCGCGGCAGACAGCACTTCCTTGTCCGCGACGTCGATCATGGGCTCGTCGCGGCCGTCGCCTGTTGCGCTCGCTGTCGTGTCCGCTCGAGTTTGCTCGGCGGACGACCGTGACCTCCCCATCACGACCGCGGCGGTAATGAGCCCGAGCACGAGGAAAGCCGCAGCCATCACGAGATTGCCAGCCGCTGGTCCGATCTCACGGTTGAGATAGATCGAGAGAGCGGCCGTGGCGAAGCCCGCCGCCACGAGGAACAGAAGGCCAACTGCCGCTTTCTCGAGAGCGGTCGCAATCGCATTGTCGA
>JBFWQN010000261.1:0-7328 GCA_050249405.1 Hyphomicrobiaceae bacterium
GAGTACGAGGCAACCGGCCCCAATGGCCCGATTGGCATGCGCTTCTATCGCGGCGCCGGCACGCACGACATGGGGGCACTGCCCGTCCACGTCTACTATCACGGCGGCGGCTGGGTTCTGGGCGACCTCGACAGCCACGACTGGGTGTGCCGCAGGATCGCCAACGCAGCCCAGTGCGCAGTGATGTCGGTCGACTACCGCATGGCGCCCGAGCACGTGTTTCCGGCGGCCTACGACGATAGTCTCGCGGCCCTGCGCTGGACCGTGGACAACGCCTCGCGGCTGAGGATCGACCCTTCCCGTGTCTCGGTCGGTGGCGACAGTGCCGGCGGCAATCTGGCGGCGGCCGTCGCCATCGCGGCTCGCGACAGCGGCAGCCCGCGCCTGAAAGCGCAGATCCTGGTCTATCCGGCGGTCGATCTCTCGATGAGCGGCGACTACTACGGCCGCTTCACCAAGGACCTGATCCTCACCGACGACACCATGCGCTGGTTCATCGACCTCTACATTCCCAACCCGGCCCAGCGGAAGGATTGGCGCGCCTCGCCGCTCCTGGCGCAGAGCCTGTCCGACCTGCCGCCCGCGCTCGTGCTGCTGGCGGGCTTCGATCCGCTTTGTGCGGAGGGCGAGCTCTACGCCGAGAAGCTGAAGGCGGCCGGCAACAAGGTCAGCGTGACCCGCTATCCAGGCCAGCTGCACGGCTTCCTGTCCAATGGCAAGCTGTTGCCGAAGGCCAACCAGGCCATCGACGACATCGCCGGCGCGCTGAAGGCGGCGTTCGCGGCCTGATTGGAGCCGGCGGGGTGAGAGAGGCGGCGCCCGGTGGCAAGACCAGCGGGCCAGTCGGCTGTCTATTCGCGTTGCAGCTGCTCTCCGCCGAGCAAATCGTCGGAGAGCGGGATATGAGCGCCGAGGCCGCGCCGCAACATGGCCTGCCACCCCTCCTCGGCATTGTCGACGATATCGAAGCGGCGGAGGTCGGCCGCATCGATGGTGCCGTACTCGACCATCGCGTCGAAATCGACGATTCGGCGCCAGTAGTCGCTGCCGAACAGCACCACCGGCATGACGGGCGCCTTGCCCGTCTGCTGCAGCGTCAGGATCTCGAACAGCTCGTCCAGCGTGCCGAAGCCGCCGGGGAAAACCGCGAGCGCGTTCGCCCGCATCGCCAGATGCATCTTGCGCATCGCGAAATAATGGAAGCGGAACGTCAGCTCCGGCGTCGACCAGGCGTTCGGCTCCTGCTCCATCGGCAGCGTGATGTTGAAGCCGATGCTCGGCGCGCCCGCTTCCGCTGCACCTCGGTTCGCCGCCTCCATGATGCCCGGCCCGCCTCCCGTCGCGATGACGTTGTCGCGGATGCCCTCCTGGCTTGCCAGCGCCCCGCCCTGCGCAGAGACGATCCGCGCGAACTGGCGCGCCACCTCGTACCAGGGCGCCAGGCGCACCCGCCGCCCGGCGACAGCCTTCGCCTCGGGCGTGGTCGCCGCGAGGAGCATGGATTCAGCCTGCTCCGGCGACGGAATGCGCGCGCTGCCGAATACGATCACCGTCGAGCGGATGCCCCACTCGCGCAGCAGTAGCTCGGGCTTGGCATGCTCCATCGCAAAGCGCAGCGAGCGCATCTCGTCCCGCAGCAAAAACGCCGTGTCCTCGACCGCGAGCTTGTAGCTGGGCGAATGTATTTGCGCTTCGTTGTTCAAGATCCCAGCCCCGTATCCGTCCTGTCAGCTCCCAAGCCGGCCGCTGTAACGTACCGCCTCGGCGAGCCCCTTGCCCTTGGCCTCCGACTTGACGCCGCGGCCAGGCTCGACCTCACCCAGCCGGAAAGGCGACTCGCCGGCAGCCGTCAAGGCAGCGATGACCGCCTGCGCACGGTCCGCGGCGGCGACCAGCACCATGCCGACTCCACAGTTGAAGGTACGCAGCATCTCCGCCTCGTCGAGCCCGCCTGCCCGCCGCAGCCAGCCGAAAACCGGCGGCACGGCAAGCCGGGCCAGATCGACGTGCGCCGCGAGCCCATCCGGCAGGACGCGCGGCAGGTTCTCGCTGAGCCCGCCGCCAGTGATGTGGCTCAACGCCTTCACGGCACCTGACGAGCCGCTTCCCCCCGTCTCGCGGATCGCAGAAAGGACCGGCCGAGCGTAGATCCGCGTCGGCACCAGCAGCGCTGCCGCCACCGACGCCCCGCCCGCGAATGGAGCCGTCGCATCCCAAGCCAGCCCTTCCCGCGCGACGAGGCGCCTGACCAGCGAATAGCCGTTGGAGTGCACGCCCGACGACGGCAGCCCGATCAGCACATCGTCTGCGACGATGTCCGCTCTCGGCAGGATCTCCCCGCGCTCCACGGCGCCGACGGCGAAGCCCGCCAGATCATAGTCATCGCCGTGATAGAGGCCCGGCATCTCGGCCGTCTCGCCACCGATCAGCGCGCAGCCTGCGGTCCGGCAACCTTCGGCGATGCCCGCGACCACCCTCCGGGCAGTCTCCACATCGAGCTTTCCGCAACTGAAATAATCGAGGAAAAACAGCGGCTCGGCGCCTTGGACAACGAGATCGTTCACCGACATGGCGACGAGGTCGATTCCGATCGTGTCGTGCAGCCTCGTCTCGATGGCGATTTTCAGCTTGGTCCCCACGCCGTCGTTGGCCGCCACCAGAATCGGATCGCGAAAGCCTGCCGCCTTCAGGTCGAACAGTCCCCCGAACCCGCCCAGCTCGGCGTCTGCGCCGGACCGCCGTGTGGCCTTGACCAGGGGCTTGATCGCCCTGACCAGCGCATTGCCCGCGTCGATGTCCACGCCCGCGTCGCGGTAGGTTACGGGGGCGTTGCCTTTCGGGCCGGGCTCGGTCATCTGTCGCCTCGGTTGGGAGTGGTGATTGTGTCTCTCTGACATGGGCGGCGGCAGTGCCGCAACGGCCTCGGTCTCGGAATGAGCGCAGCGTTCGGCCAAAGCCGTTGCCGCGCAAATTTCCGCCTGAAAGGCCGTGCTAGGATCGGTGCCGCCGGGCAAAAGGAAGAACAGCCATGACAGGCCATGCGCGGGGACGGCAGGATGCGGCAGCATTGACGATCGCTGCGGCCCTTGCAGCTCTGCCGATGATGTCGTCCTCGCCGGCAGGTGCCGCAGCCAAGGAGGACCGCATCTTCACCATCGGCAACTATCCGGTCGAGGCCCGCGCCTCCGATGCGGTGGCCGCCAAGGCCAAAGCCATCGAGGAAGGCCAGCGGGCTGCGTTCCGGTCTCTTCTCAAGCGCCTCGTTCCGGTGACGTCCTACCGCCATATCGCACGGCTGAAAGCAACCAAGGTCGGTGGGCTGGTCGAGAGCTATGCCGTGAGGTCTGAACGGAACTCCTCGACCGACTACATTGCCTCCTATGACTTCGTCTTCTCCCCCGAGCCGGTGCGTCGCTTGCTCGAGCGCGAGGGCATTCCTTACCTCGACCGGCAGGCGCCCACTGTGACGCTCGTGCCGGCCTACCGCATTTCGCCCGAGCTCGCCCGCAACCTCCCGCAGACGTTCGACGCCGCTGGCGGATCCGATGCCTGGCTTTACGGCTGGAAAGGCCTCGACCTCGCCAACGCCTTGACTCCGGTTTCGCTCCAGCCACTCAAGCGCGAGGTGCATGGCGACACCGTGAAGGCGCTGGCCGAAGGCGATTTGGGCTTTCTGCGCACGCTGGCCCAAGCCTATGGCACCGAGACCATCGTGCTGGCCGTGGCAGAGCCCGACGCCGACCAGAAGCACCTGAAGGTCGTCCTAGCCGGCCGCGACGCGGTCCAGAATTTCTATTTGAAGCGCTCCTACCGCCTCGACAATCTCGACTTGGCCTATACGGCCGAGCTCGCCGCGGTCATGTCGCTGGGCATTCTCGAAGGGCGCTGGAAAGCCATCAATGTTCGGAGCGGCGCACCGTCCGCCGCCTCGTCGCCGGCGGCACCCTGGCAGCAGCCAGCCGTCGCTTCCGGCCCGGCTCCCGCAGAATCCGCCCCCGCGCCCTGGGTGCGCCCGGAGCCCTCAGAAACTGGGGGTCCCGTCACCATCGCCATAGCCTTCCGGGGCATGGAGGAGTGGCAGGACATCAGCCGCCGCCTCGCCGCCACGCCCCAGGTCGGCGACCTCGAGGTCCTCGGCCTCTCCGCCCGCCGCGCCCGCGTCACCCTGACCTATCCTGGCGGCCCCCAGAATCTCGCCCTCGCTCTGGCTGAGCAGGGCATGATTCTCGAAAGCACACGCGAGGGTTGGACGCTCAGCCGCAGGTAGAGGAGCGCTTGACTCTCCGCCGTTGGCATCTTCGGAGCCCCAGACGACCGGAAAGAGTCTTGGCAACCTCGCCTGCGGAGTTAGCGGTTCAGCCCGGCACCGGCGCTGCCGTATCGAGCAGCCGCTCGGCCTTCAGGTCGGCCCACAGCGCGGCCGGTACGCGCGTCGTCATGGCGGCCACGTTGAGGCGCACCTCGTCGGGCTTGACCGCGCCCAGCGCCAGCGACGACACCGCCGGATGGCCGAGCGGGAAATGCATCGCCGCCGTCGCGAGCGGCACGCCGTGCGCCGCGCACACCCGCTCGATCCGCTGCACCTTGTCGAGAATCTCGGGCGGCGCCGGCGTATAGTTGTAGCGAGCCCCTGCGACCGGGCCGGTCGCCAGGATGCCCGAGTTGAACACGCCCCCGAGCATCACGCCGATGTTTCTCTGTTGGCACAGCGGCAGCACCTCGGCGAGCGCCGGCTGCTCGAGCAGCGAGTAGCGGCCCGCCATCAGAATGCAGTCGAAGTCCCCGTCCCTCAGGTAGCGCGCCATGTAGACGGGGTCGTTGAGCCCGAGGCCGATGCCCTTGATGACACCCTCGCTGCGCAGCTTCGCCAGCGCCCGGTATGCCCCTTCCATAGCTTCCTTGTAGCGTTTCGGACCTTCCTCGGGCCCATGCGTCCAGGCGTCCGCGTCGTGGATCAGCACCAAGTCGACCGCCGGCAGTCCGAGCCGGTGCAGCGACTGCTCGTGCGAGCGCATCGCGGCGTCGTAGGTGTAGTCGTTGGTGACATCGAACTCGAGACCACCGACGAAGCGGCTCGTTTTTACCCGCCCGCGCGGCGCCGGCGTCAACAGGCGGCCGACCTTGGTCGAGACCACGTAGCTGCCTCTCGGACGTCGCCGAAGGGCTGTACCAATGCGGTGCTCGGCGCTGCCCTGCCCATAGAGTGGCGCCGTATCGAAGAGATTGACTCCGAGCTCTGCTGCAGTCTCGACAGTGTTGATGGCGGTCGCGTCGTCGAGCACCTCGTAGATGTCGCCGAGCGGCGCGCTGCCGAAGCCCAGCGCCGTGACCTCGAGGCCCGTGCGGCCGAGCATGCGCCGCGGAAGGACAGTGGGAATGGACATGGCGGGGGTCTCCTCTGGCGTCATGGGATCGTCCATCGATCGTAGGCAGCCCCACGCCGCGCACGCAATGCGCCTCCCGTAACGACCGCGTCCAGAGCCGATTGCCGCCAGGAGCTGTGCTGTGCCGGCCGCCCCTTCGCAAGGAGTCGATCGCAGAGCTGCCCTTGCCGGCCGCCGCGAGTCGGTTAGTCTGATCCCCGTGTTTCCGGCGCCGGAAGATCCGCGTTGCGAGTCGTCGCGCCTTCGGCGACGGCAATTCTTGGATGCGTGCCAGCGCCAGCGGTTGTCGGGGGGCTGTCGATGTCGAGACGGAGCCGCATGGCTGCGGCCCAGGCCGCCCGGGCCGGTCAGCCGGCGCGCGGCGCCACGCCCTCGCCCAGTCGCCGCCCCGTCGACCCCGCCATGACCGAGGCCATTCGCGGCCTGCTGCTGCGGTGGCCCGAGCTATCCGCGCGTGGCCCTGCCCCGCGCTGGCTGCTACCGACCACGTCGGCGGTTTGCCTGGCGCTTGGCTTCGCAGCCGTCCTCGACCCGCTTGGCACGTTCGGCACGTTCGGCCTGGTCCTGCTCGCACCTTTCCTCGCAAACACGGCGATCCGCCTGTTGGCCGCGATCGAGGTGCTGCGGCGGCCGTCGATGCTGTCTCACCGCCCTCTCCAAAGGCTTCAGGACGACAAGCTCCCGAGCTACACCGTGCTCGTCCCCATGTATGACGAGCCAGAGGTGCTGCCCTCCCTGGTGCGCAGCCTCTCGGCGCTCGACTACCCGTCCGGCCGGCTGGACCTGGTGCTGGTTCTCGAAGCCCGGGACTCCCGCACCATCGCCGCAGCGCGGCGGACGCCGATGCCCGCCAACATGCGGCTCGTCCTGGTTCCGCCTGGCGGCCCGAAGACCAAGCCGAAGGCCTGCAATTATGCGCTGGCTACCGCCAACAGCGAGCTCGTTGTCGTCTACGACGCCGAGGATCGGCCCGAGCCGGACCAGTTGCGTCGCGCCGCCTCGGTTTTCGCCGCGAGCAGGCCCGATCTGGCCTGCCTGCAGGCGGCTCTCAATGTCTTCAACCCTCAGGACAGCTTCTGGTCGCGGCAGTTCACCCTTGAGTACTCGGCGCTTTTCGATGGCCTGCTGCCAGCGCTCGACAGGCTTCGCTTGCCGATCCCGCTCGGCGGCACATCGAACCATTTCCGGCTCGCGGCGCTGCGCGCGGTGGGCGCCTGGGATCCCTACAACGTGACCGAGGATGCCGACCTCGGCATCCGGCTGGCACGTTTCGGCTACCGGACGGCAACATTGGCCTCCACGACGTGGGAGGAGGCGCCGACCTCGGGGCGCATTTGGCTCGGGCAGCGCACGCGCTGGCTCAAGGGTTGGATTCAGACATGGCTCGTGCATATGCGCCGGCCCCGCCGTTTGATGCGAGAGCTCGGTTTCCGCCAGTTTCTCGGTCTCCAGGCCGTGATGGGTGGCGTGCTTCTCTCGGTGCTGGCCTATCCGATCGGTGGCTTTGCAGTCGCCCTGAGTTGGATGCTGGGCGGGCTCGAGGGCATCGAGCTCACGGGTGCACGCGCCTGGCTGTGGTGGGCGGCACTCGCCAATCTCGGGCTCGGGATAGCGGCACCCATGCTCGCGGCGGCGCTCGCCGTCGTACGCCGCGGACGATATGGATTGCTTCCGGCCATCGTGCTGATGCCGGCCTACTGGTTGCTGATCTCGGTTGCGGGCTATCGCGCCCTGGTGGATCTGTTCCGCAGGCCGTTTCATTGGGAGAAGACCCGTCACGGCCTCGGCCACCCGGCCTCGCGCCGGGATTTGCCGCCACCGGTGAAGCCGGCCGTCGCGCCGCGAGCTCGGCCCATCGGGCAAGACCGGGCTGGATGAAGCGCGTTGGTTGTGCTCGATGTGCCGTAGCGAGCAGACTATGAAGCTCGGCAATCCGTCTAGATC
>JBFWQN010000262.1:0-7313 GCA_050249405.1 Hyphomicrobiaceae bacterium
CCTTCTTTGCGCTACCAGGGCGACAAATGCCGGCGTCCTCGTCGCAATTCCGGCCACCTGCGCCGACATGCTGTGCCGCTTTCGCCGTTCTCGGAGCAGATGTCGATGCCGTTTCCCCGCTCGCCCGCAACCCCGCCCGAGCAGCCCGAGAAAGAGCCTGATAGCCAACAGTCGGGCACGTGGTGGGACATTGCCTTCGAAGCTGTGGCGTTCGTGCTCGAGCTGGCGGTCCAGGTGGTCGTCGGCGCCTTCGGATTCGTCTGGCGCATTGTTGCGGGGCTCGCGGCACTCGTCCTAGAGTCGTGCTCCTGATCCCACCGCCGAATGGCGGCTGCCACGGAGCTCCGCCTTGCTGCTCGGATGCATTGCCGACGACCTCACCGGCGCCACCGATCTCGCCATCATGCTGACACGTGCCGGCATGCGCACGCTGCAGGTGATGGACGTGCCGGTTGCTGGTGGGCAACCGGAGGCACAAGGGGAAAGCGCGTCGGTTGCTGGTGGGCAACCGGAGGCCCAAGGGGGAAGCGTGCCGGTTGCTGATGGGCAACCGGAGGCACAAGGCGAGAGCACGCCGGTTGCTGGTGGGCAACCGGAGGCACGGCTGGCATCCTTCGATGCGATCGTGGTCGCCTTGAAGACGCGGACCTGCCCCGTGACAGAGGCTGTGGAGCTGTCGCTGGCGAGCGCCAGGGCGCTGAAGGCCCTCGGTGCCCGGCAGCTGTTCTTCAAATACTGCTCGACCTTCGATTCGACGGACGAGGGCAACATCGGCCCCGTGGCCGAGGCGCTGCTGGACTTCGCGGGCGGCGACCTCGCGCTCGTCTGTCCGGCGTTCCCGACCAACAGGCGCACCGTCTACATGGGCAACCTGTTCGTCGGCGACGTGCCGCTCGCCGAGAGCCCGATGAAGGACCACCCGCTGACGCCGATGCGCGATTCGAGCCTCGTGCGCGTCATGCAGCGCCAATCCAAGGGCAAGGTCGGGCTGGTGCCCTACCCTGTCGTCGAACGCGGGCGAGCGGCGATCTCGGAGGGCTTCGCGGCGGCGCGCGCACGCGGCGAGCGGTTCGTCGTGGTGGATGCCATTACGGACCGCGATCTCATCGAGATGGGCGCGGCGGCGGCCGACATGCCGCTGATCACGGGTGGCTCGGGCGTTGCGCTGGGCCTGCCCGCCAATTTCATCGCCAAGGGCCAGATGAAGGCCGCCGACGCGCCAGCGACCATGGCGGCGCCCAACGGCCGCTCGGCGATCCTCGCCGGAAGCTGCTCCGAGGCGACGCGGGGGCAGGTAGCGGCCGCGAAGGCCGCCGGGATGCCGGCCTACGAGGTGCAGCCGCTACAACTGGCGGACGGCACGCAAACGCAGGCCGCCATCCTCGCGTGGGCCGGCGCGCAGCCGAAGGACAAGCCCTTTCTCATCTACTCGAGCGCGGAGCCGGCAGCGGTCAAGGCCGTGCAGGAGAAGCTCGGGCGCGAGGCGGCGGGCCACCTCGTCGAGAGCTTGCTCGCGGGCGTCGCAAAGGCTCTGGTGAGCGGAGGCGTCGCCCGGCTGATCGTGGCCGGCGGCGAGACCTCGGGCGCGGTGGTCAACGGCCTCGGGGTGACGGCGCTGGAGATCGGCCCGGAGATCGATCCGGGCGTGCCGTGGACCCGTGTCGCCGGCTGGAGGGGTTCGGCCGATGGCGGCGAGGTTGGCGGGCAGGACCTCGTGCTGGCGCTGAAGTCCGGCAATTTCGGCGCGCCCGACTTCTTCGTGAAGGCGTGGCAGAGGCTGGCGTGACGGCGCGGGGCCGGGGCCGTCGACTTCGGCCGGCGCGGCGCCGGCCCGCGCTCCCGATCGACTGGCCAGCGCAAGGCTCGTGCACGTCGCCATTGCGCTCGGCCGGCAGGAAGGTGAGGCTTGGTGTCGAGGGAGCCCACCGCCTGTGCGGCAAGGACCGGCTGGCGACAGCGGGTCCGCCACCCGGATCGTGAGATTCACCTCGCGGCGCACGCCGCATCACCGACCAGAGCAACGGGACGAGGCAATGGCAGACGAGAAGACGGTCATATTTCCGGTCGAGGCGACGCACATCATGATGTTCCGGCGCTCGATCGGCGACTATTCGGTGCCCGACACCGGGCTCGAGAGCGCAGCCGCACCGCCAACCTTTCCGCGCGCGGTCGCACAGTTCGACCCGGACTATCACCTGCGGCTCAAACCCGGCGTCGCGTGGTTCGGCTCGGGCAAGACGCCGTCGGGCGTCGAGGGCAAGCCGTCATCGTCGGGCGGTCTGCACGCGGAGCAGCATTTCGAGTTCATACGGCCGGTACGGCCCGGCGACGTGCTCACCGTGACCGAGAAGGTGGGCAAGACCTGGGAGAAGGAGAGCAAGCGCGCGGGCAAGCTGATCTTCACCGAGCGTGTCGCGGAGTACCGCGATCAGAAGGGCGAGCTCGTGTGCATCTCGCGCGGCGTCGGTGTGCGCACCGAGCGCCCGGTCGATCAGAAGTGAGGAGCGGACCCATGCGATTGAAAGCCAGCCAGATCTCCGTCGGCGACACGTTCGAGGACGTGCTGGTCGAGGATCTGAAGCGGACCCAGCTCGTCATGTACTCGGGCACGTCCGGCGACTACAACCCGCTGCACACCGACGACATCTATTGCCGCGAGGCGGCCGGCTATCCGGGCGTGTTCGCGCACGGGATGCTGACGATGGGGATGACGGGCCGCATCATCACGGACCGTTTCGGGGCCGAGAACGTGAAGAAGTACGGCGTGCGCTTCACCAATCAGGTGTGGCCCGGCGACGACCTCAAGGCCAGGGCCGTGGTCGACGCGATCCGCCAGGAAGGCGGCGAGACGCTGGTCGACATGAGCATCACCACGACCAACCAGAAAGGCGATGTCGTGGTCTCCGGCTACGCCACGGCACGGGTGGAAAAATAGGCCACGCCCGGTCCCGATAAGCCGGCCTGGCGCCGGCGCGGGCACGCGGGGCCGGCCTGCTCGGCTCAGCCGCCGAAGAGGTCGGGAGGATCGGCGTCAGCGGCCGGCACGAGACCATCGACGCCGATGCCGGCGAGGCGGAAGAGGCGCCCGTCCGCCTCCTTCGCGACGAGCGGGCGGGCCGCCTCCAGCAGCACGTCGGCGCGCTGGGTCGGATGCGCGAGCCGCCGCGAGCGGGTCACGATCTGGAAGCCCGACGTCTTGAGCTTGACCACCACGGCAGAGCCCGCGAGGCCCTTCCGCGCCAATGCCGCCGCCACTCTCGTGGCCTGCACCTCGAGCGCCGCGATCAACTCCGCCAGCTCCCCAGTATCGCGGCGGAACGTGGTCTCGACCGAGATCGACTTCGCCGGCCGGTCCGGCGTCACGGCGCGGTCGTCCTCGCCGACCGCATACTGCGCGAGGCGGCGGCCGAAGCGGCCGTGCCGCGCCACGAGCTCGTCCGGGCTCGTCTCCTGCAGATCGGCGACGGTCTCGATGCCAGCCGCGCGGAGGCGCTCGGCCGTGGCGGGGCCGACGCCGTTGATCTTGCCGACCGGCAGGCGCGCCAGGAAGCCCTTCGCCTCGGCTCGGCCGATGACAGAGAAGCCGCGGGGCTTCTGCAACTCCGAGGCGAGCTTGGCGAGCAGCTTGTTCGGCGCGAGGCCGATCGAGACAGTGATGCCGACCTCGGATTCGACTCGGTGCGCGATCAGCGCCAGGGCCTCGGACGCCGGCATGGTGGCGGAGAGATGCTCGGGCGCCAGGTCGAGGTAGGCCTCGTCGAGCGAGACGGGCTCGATCACCTCCGTCGCCTCGCGGAAGATGTCGCGGACCTCGAGGCCGACGCGGCGGTATTTGGCCATGTCGGGCGGGATCACGGTCGCCTGGGGGCAGCGCTCGAGGGCCTGAAACATCGGCATCGCGGAGCGCACGCCGAAGCGCCGCGCAATGTAGCAGGCGGTGGTGACGACGCCGCGGCCGCCCGGGTGGCCGACGATCAGCGGCTCCTCGCGCAGCTCCGGCCGGTCACGCTTCTCGACGGAGGCGTAGAAGGCGTCGCAGTCGATGTGCGCAATGGTCAGTGCCTCCAGCTCGGCATGGCGCACGAGCCGCACAGAGCCGCACGCGGGACACGCCGTCTGCTCCCCGCCGCACCAAGTGCAGCAATCGCGACAGAGCGCGCGCATGATTGCCGGCTCCTCCCCGATCGGCCGACACCGAGCCCGTTCCGGCGTCGTCGCCCCGTCAATCGGCCAGATCGCGTGTGTGATAACGGCCGGCGACGCGAAAGCCGATGCTCGCGTAGAGCGTCGTCGCAGCCGTGTTGGCGCACTCGGCCTGCAGGTAGAGGCGCCGTCGACCCCTGTCGCGGGCCAATTCCTCGATCGAGCCGAGCACGGCGCGGGCGGCGCCGGTGCGACGAGCCTCCGGCACCGTCGCCATGCACTGCACGGAGGCGAGCGCGCCGTCGTGCACGCTGAGGCCGCTCGCGATCACGCGGCCTTGGCGGACGGCGGAGAAGAACATGCGTGGCGCGGGCACGCCGGCGACGATGCGAGGGGCGACGGCACGGCGGTCACCGGAGAGGCCCTCGAGGTACACTGCGAGCCATTCCGGTGTCGGCGCCTCGTGCTGGATCACCTCGATGCCGGGCGCAACCGATGGCACGGGAGATACCGCGGCGACATCCTTTGCCATCGTGACGTGCTCGCCGTGCCGCTGCCACCCGCGCGCCGCGAGTGCGACATCGAGCCCAGCCGGGGCGGAGACGTCGGTCACCGTGAAGCACGGCCTTGCATTGCGCGCCCGGTAGAAGGCGACCACCCTGCCGATCGAGGCCCCGATATCGGCTCCCGTATAATCGAGCGCGGACACCGAGTTCGCCCGCACCGAGCCGCCCGAGGAGGCGCGCACCAGCCAGCCGTCCACCGCCTCGGTCTCGAGCGCCGGCCAGCCCTTCACGGCGGCGCGCTCGATATCGGCGAGACCGGGATCGGGACTCATATCCGCGCTCCGTCCATCGCAGCGAGCAGTTGGCGGGCCGCGTCGCGGCTCCTGTCGCGCACGCGATCCGCCTCGATGTGATCGCGCACGGCAACCGCGACGGCGGGCTCGGCTGCAAGACCCCGGACGATCGTCGCGAGGACGATCGAGCCGTCGAGGTCGCGCCGCACGCCGAGCGCCTGGGAGAGCGCATCGGCGCTCGCGGGATTGCCACGGATCATCGCCAGAGCGTGGCGCGCCGCGAGGAAATCGGCGACGATCTCGTGGGCGAAGCGCACCGTGCCCTGGCTGTCGCCCGGTGCGAAGAACGCGAGCTGCACCACGGCGAGGAGCACCCGCGGCTCGAGCGCCGGATCGAGGCCGACGTCGAGGTAGACGTTGGCGAGGTCCTCGATCTCCTCGGTGGAAAGGCCGCGACCCTCGTTGGGGTACGGCTCGCTCATGCGCATCTTGTGGGCAATGCCCTCGATCAGCTCGACCAGCCGCTCGCGGCCGAGCGCCACCAGCGCCGCGAATAGCTGCTCGCGGTCCGCCGCGGTGGCGAAGCGCTCGGCGCCGAAGGCCTCGACCAGCGAGGCGGCCTCGACGAAGCCCTCGGCACCCGAGAACACGTCCCATTGGAAGCCGGTGTCGCCCGAGCCGAGCTTCTCGGCCTCGCGGTCGATCAGGCCGTCCACCACGACGGTGAGGAGATCGTGCTCGTCTTTCGGCCCGCCTTCAGCGGCGGGCTCGAGACCGAGCATCAAGTCGCAGTAGAACGGCAACGCCGCGAGCTCGGCGGCCGGGCGGGAGAGGTCGAGCACGGACAGGAAAGCAGCGACCGCAGGCGGATCGGCCGCCGCAGGTGAGGACGGCAGTTTTCCCGTCCGCCTCAGCCAAGCCAGAGCGCGCTGCGAGGGACGCTCCCAGTCCGACAACTCGTAGAGGCGCACGGTGCCTTGGCCGATGTGCCGCTCGACGAGGCCGGACAGGGCCGTCGACGAGGTGAGCAGGCTGTTGCGTGTCGAGAGCACGATGCGGGCGCGGCTGCCGGGGGCGAGCGCGGCCTCGATCTCGCCCAGGAAATCTCCGTCGCCCGCGAAGAACTCGTCGAGGCCGTCGACGAACCAGAGGGAAAGGCCCGCCCGATTGAGGAAGCGCATCATCGGAATGGGAGTGGCCCCCGCCACGCCCTCGGTGCGCGCCACGGCGTCGAGCAGCCCGTCGAAAGAGACGATGCGGTGGTCCTCGTCGCGCTCGGCTGTCCGCTCGCGCCGGATGCTGGCGGGTGTGAACGGAAGCGGCCGCGCGGCCATGCGTTGCGCCTGCTTCGCCTCGGTGAAGCGGGCGTGGAGCGCCGCATAGAGGGCATCGAGCAAGAAGGTCTTGCCCGCACCCGCCTTGCCGAGCACCAGCGTCAGGCGCGGGCCGTCGGCGGCAGCGGAAAGATCATCGATGAGACGCGGCAACAGATCGTCGCCGCTGGCGAGGCCGCCGGGCGCGTCGCCGAGGCCCGAGAGCGCAACGAACGGTTGCGGTACGCGCTGGGCCGCGGTCACCTCGCCGCGCCGGCGTGCCCGGGACAAGGCACGGCTCGCCGAGGCGCTCAGTCCGGCGCCCAGCGCCTGGCCGCTCTCGGCCTTGTAGACGGTGTCGAAGAACTGCACCGGCACGCGCACCTGGACGCCGACGGCCGACGCCTGCTGGCGGAGCGCGGCCGAGAGCCCTGCCAGCGACGGCGTCACGAAATAGGCCTGCGCATCGGTGCCGAGCGCGTTTTTTGCTGCCGCGAAATCGGCCCCGAGATCGGCCTCGCCAGGATCGATGCCGTTCGCGGGATCGCGAAACCAGACGTAGACCGGGGCCGGCGCGCTACCCGGCTGCGTACGCGTGGCCGCGAAGGCATGCGGCGCTGGCCGCTCGACCTTGCGCCCGTCTGCGGCCAGAAAGCCCTCGATCAGCTCTGCGAGATCAACCCCGTCCATAGCCGTCCCCCGCCGCCCTTCCGCGACAATCCTGCATGGCCGGCACGTGTGCACAATGCGACGGGACGAGCCGCACCACCCGCGCTGGGCGCGCCGAGGCCGCTCGCCAGCGTCAGCCCTTGTCGCGCATGATGCGCGCCTTGTCGCGCTGCCACTCCCGCTTTTTGATGTCCTCGCGCTTGTCGTGCATCTTCTTGCCCGACGCGAGTGCCAGCTTCAGCTTCGCGCGGCCTCGCTCGTTGAAATAGATCTCGAGCGGCACCAGTGTCATGCCCTGACGCTCGACGGCGATCCGCATCTTGTGGATCTCCTTCGCTTTCAGCAGCAGCTGACGCGCGCGGCGCGGATTGTGCTGGAAGAAATTGCCG
>JBFWQN010000263.1:0-7300 GCA_050249405.1 Hyphomicrobiaceae bacterium
AGCGCGGCACCGACAACTGGGCAGGGCGCTGCGCCTTCCAGGCGGCATTGTCCTTGATGGCCGCCGCGGCCTTGGCGCCTTCGATCAGGTCCTTGATCTGCAGCTCACCCTTGGCCCGCTCGTCGGACCCCTCGATCACGACGCAGGGCGCGTTGCGGCGGTCGGCGTACTTCATCTGCGCCTTCATGCCGGATGTGCCGAGATACATCTCGGCGCGGATGCCCGCCGTGCGCAACTCCTGCGCGATGGCCTGATATCCGGCGATCTCGGACTTGTCCATGACGAGCACCAGAACGGGGCCGAGCGGCTGCGCAACCGCGGCTTGGCGGGCCCTGAGCGCGGCCTGCAGCCGCGAGATGCCGAGCGAGAAGCCGGTGGCAGGCACTTTCTCGCCAGTGAAGCGGGCGACGAGATCGTCGTAGCGGCCGCCGCCGCCAACCGAGCCGAAGCGCACGGGCTGGCCATCCTCGTTGGTCACCTCGAACGTCAGCTCGGCCTCGAAAACGGGGCCCGTGTAGTAATCGAGGCCGCGAACCACGGAGGGGTCGAAGGCAATCATTCCGGGGGCGCGCCCCGCCGACCGCACCAGCGCCTCGATGGCGGCGATCTCGCCGAGGCCGTCACGCGCACGCGCGCTCGTCTCGACCAGAGGCGCCACCTTGGAAACGAGGCTGCCGTCGGCAACGTCCGAGCCGGTCGCCGCATCGAGGAAGCGGACGATCGTCTCGATGGCTGCGGGCGCAAGACCTGCTCCAGCCGTGAAGTCGCCGCTCTCGTCGCGGCGCCCGGGCCCGAGCAACAGCTCCACACCCCTCGTGCCGAACTTGTCGAACTTGTCCATCGCACGCAGCACGGTCAGGCGACGTCCGGCATCCGCCTCGGAGAGCGGGTCGATGGCGGCCGTCTCGAGAAGTCCGTCGAGCACCTTGCGATTGTTGATGCGGATGCGGAAATCCTGGATGCCCAACCTCTCGATCACGTCGGCCATCAACAGGCAAGCCTCGGCATCGGCCGCCACGTTGTCCGTGCCCACGGTATCGGCGTCGCACTGGATGAACTGGCGGAAGCGGCCCGGGCCAGGCTTCTCGTTGCGCCAGACGGGGCCGATGGCGTAGCGGCGGTAGGGGCGGGGCAGGCGAGCCGCGTTCTCGGCGACATGGCGGGCAAGCGGCGCCGTAAGGTCGTAGCGCAGCGACAGCCACTGCTCGTCCTCGTCCTTGAGCGAGAACACGCCCGCATTGGGACGGTCCTGGTCGGGCAGGAACTTGCCGAGAGCGTCGGTGTACTCGAAGGCGGGGGTGTCGAGCGGCTCGTAGCCATAGAGCTCGTAGACCTGGCGGATCGTGGCCAGCATGCGCTCGAGGCCCCGCAGGTCCTCGCCAGAGAGGTCGATGAAGCCCTTTGGCAGCCGTGCCTCGGGCCGGTTGGCATCCTTGCGTTCGGCGTCCTTGCGCGCTGCCATGACGTTTCGTCCTCTGGTCCGACGTCTCCCGGCGCAACGCCGCCGAGCGTCGAGCGCCTTATAGACCAGAGCCTCGGTCGAGCGAAACTGCCGCCCTCACCGGGCCGTTACCGCCGGGACGGATCACAGCCAAGGCGGCGCGCCGGACAAGCGCCGCTCGAGCCATACCCGATCGAGCGGCAGCAGGCGGGCCAGCGGCCGAGGCGCATCCGCAGCGAGACTCGAGGTTGTGCCTGCAATCGCCGCGAAGTGACCCGGCACGCTGTCTTGCCCGACATCGCGGACGAGGACGGAACGCCCCTCCATGCGAGTGGAGGCGATGGGTGCCACCGCATCATCGAGCCGGCCGAGGAGGGCACCGAGACCTTCGCCAGTCGCCTTGGCCAAGGCTTCGAGACGAACCCAACCCTGCAGGAACTGCGCTTCTGCCGGCCCTTCGGGCAGGGCATCGGTTGGAGCGAGCGAGCGGGCCGCGTCGAGCAGCATGGCACGGCGATGATCCGCCAGCCGAACGGGCCTGGGTGCCTCGATGTCGACCCCGACCGCACCGTCCGTCGAAAGGGCGACGATGGCCGCGGTATCGCAATGGGCGAGGCTGAACAGCGGGCGCAGGTGGCCGTCCGGGAGCGGCGCCAGCTCAGGCTTGCCGCCGCGGGCGACGCGAAACGGTGCGCGTGCGAGATCGAGACCGACGTATCCGGCGAGGAGGATGCGCAGGGCCGAACGGGCGGCATCGCGTGCGGCGTCGACACGTCCGCCGTGGCGATCCGGAACCGTCGCCACCGTGGCTGGCTCGACGAGGCCGTGCCGATGGGCGACATCGAGCAGCAGGGGAACGTCCGCCACGAGGTCGACAAGCCACAGCTCCAGGCTCGGCTGGCGAGCGGATCGCGGGACAGGCACCGGATGCCCCTCCGTCAGGCCGAGCGGCGCGACCGGCGCTCCGGTCGTCTCGACTCTCCGGTGGCGGCCTGCTCGGGCACTCGGGCGCCTGCCAGCAAGCCGCGACACAGCTCGAGCTCGGCGATGACGGCGGCGATAACGGCCTTGCGGTCCGACGCGACGGGGGCCTTCCCGCGCCGCCCCTTGGCAGGTGCCGGCGACGTCGGTGCGGCCTCGCCCGACTGCGATTGCGACGGCAGCTCCTGCTTCGGACCGAGGCCCAGGCGCACCCGCTCCTTCACGGCCTCGACGCCCTGCTCACGCAAGATCTTCTGAACGCCCTTTATGGTGTAGCCGTCGCGGTGGAGCAGCTGGCGAATGCCGCGCAGCAGCTCCATGTCCTCCGGGCGATAGTATCGCCGGCCTCCGCCGCGCTTCATCGGGCGAATCTGGCTGAACTTCACCTCCCAGAAGCGCAGCACGTGCTTCTGGATACCGAGATCGTCGGCGACCTCGCTGATGGTGCGGAATGCCTCAGCTGCCTTGGCCATACACGTGTCCTGTGGGTCGAGCCGGGCTCGGCGCCGTCAAAATCGGAGCGCCGTCACGAGCATCGCGAAGCCGGTGGCCGAACGCGGCAGTGTGCGCGACCGAACGCGGCCGTTGACGCCGCATCAACTACTCGGCCGCCTTCTTGCGAGCGCGCCCACTATTGATGCGCGACTTCATAATATTGCTGGCGCGGAATACCAACACACGGCGCGGCGTGATCGGCACCTCCTCGCCCGTCTTCGGGTTGCGGCCGATGCGACGGCCTTTCTGGCGGACACCGAAAGAGCCGAACGACGACAGCTTGACACCTTCGCCCTTCGAAAGCGCCGTCGAAATCTCGCCGAGCACCAGCTCCACCAAGTCCTGCGACTCGTTGCGAGGCAGTCCGATCTTCCGAACCAGCGCCTCCGCCAAATCCGCCCGCGTCAAGGTTTTGCCGCCCATGTCTACGCCTCCCCGTACAACCCTCGACCGGAATGCTAGCGGCGCGGCGGTCAGCGGTCAATGGCGGCGACTGCCAACAGACTGATACTCAAAGATTTTGTGACCGAGCGACTAAACGGCGATTACCACCTTACCAGCACGGCGCCCCAGGTGAAACCGCCTCCCATCGCCTCCATGAGAACGAGCGAGCCCTCCTCGACCCGATGCTCCTCGAACGCCTGATTGAGAGCGAGAGGGATCGACGCCGCCGAGGTGTTGCCGTGGCTCGCCAGCGTCATCATGATTTTCGACGGCGGAATGCCGAGCTTCCTGGCAATACCGTCGAGGATGCGCTGATTGGCCTGGTGGGGAACGAAAAGGTCGATCTCGTCCGGCGCGTAGCCGGTCATGACCAGCATCTCCTCGATGACGCCGGAGATCTTCTGCACCGCATGGCGGAAAACCTCGCGTCCGTTCATGCGCAGATGGCCTGTGGTTTTGGTCGAGCCCGGGCCGCCGTCGACGTAAAGCAACTCCTCGAAGCGCCCGTCGGAGCGCAGCTGCGAGGCGAGGATGCCACGGTCCTCGCGCGTGCCATGGCTCGGCTGAGCCTCGAGCACCACGGCGCCGGCACCGTCGCCGAACAGAACGCAGGTGGTGCGGTCCTCCCAGTCCAGGATGCGCGAGAAAGTCTCGGCTCCAATGACGAGCGCGCGCTTGAATTGCCCGGTCTTGAGAAAGTTGTCCGCGGTCGCCATCGCAAACACGAAGCCGGAGCATACGGCCTGAATATCGAAAGCCGCACCTTTCACGATACCGAGGCCGGCCTGAATCTTGACGGCCGTAGCCGGAAACGTGCGGTCCGGTGTCGCCGTCGCACAAACGACCAAGTCGATCTCGACGGGATCGATGTTGGCGCGTACGAGAGCTTGACGGGCGGCCGCGATGCCCAGGTCGCTGGTCAGCTCGCCATCGGCGGCAATGTGACGCTGGCGGATGCCGGTCCGCTCGACGATCCAGTCGCTCGTCGTGTCGACGATGCGTTCCATGTCCGCATTGGTGACAACGCGTTTCGGCAGATAGGCGCCGACCCCCCTGATGACCGATCGATTGACCGCCACGTTGGCACCTCGCTCCGACACTTCCTTCTGCATTGACGTACTCGTGCTCCCGTTGCGCAGCCGCGCCGTGTGCCGCCAGCGGTTGCGTCAGGGCCTCGCAATGCACACGATAGATCGTCCGTCACTCCGGGACAGACGCGCCCCTCATCTTCCGCAGCCCCCGTCGCCCGTTCTCCTGCCCGAGCCTCAGCCCTGGCCGCCGGCCGCTGCCACATCGAGCTTTCCGGCGATCGCGGCGATATCAGTCGCGATACGATCGAGCACGCCCCGCTCCACCATCTCGTAGCCGAGATTTACGGCTGTCGCAAAACCGACCGCGTCGGTGCCCCCGTGGCTCTTGATCGCGATGCCGTTGAGGCCGAGGAACGGGCCGCCGTTCAAATGGCGCGGATCCATCTGCGCCTTGAGCACGTCGAAGCCGCTCTTGGCGATGAGCGCGCCGAGGCGCGTGACGACGGACTGACTCATAGCGCCCCGCAGATAGGTGGCGATCTGCCTTGCCGTGCCCTCGGCCGTCTTCAGCGCGATGTTGCCTGCAAAGCCCTCGACCACGATCACGTCGACGACGCCCTGGCCGATCTGATCGCCTTCGACGAAACCCTTGTAATCGATCGGAAGGCCCAGATCCGGCAGCTTGAGCCAGGCGTGCGCCTGGCGCACCTCCTCGTTGCCCTTGATCTCCTCCACCCCGACGTTGAGCAAGCCGACGGTCGGCCGCTCGATGTCGAAGTGGGCGCGTGACATGGCGGCGCCCATCAGTGCGTACTCGACGAGCTGACGAGCGCTGGCACCGATGTTGGAGCCGACGTCCAGCACGATGGACGGCCGACCGATGGTTGGCCACTGGGCGGCGATCGCAGGCCGCTCGATGCCCGGCATCTGGCGCAAAATCAGCCGTGCGAGTGCCATCAAAGCGCCGGTGTTGCCTGCCGATACGGCCGCCTGTGCCTCGCCGTTCTTAACGGCCTCGAGCGCAAGCCACATGCTCGAGCCCTTGCCGCGGCGCAGTGCCTGGCTCGGCTTGTCGCGCATGCCAATGGCGAGGCTCGTCGGCATCACGCGGACACGATCTGCGAGCGCCGGGTGCTCGGACATGCATTTGGCAATGCGGGTCTCGTCGCCAGCCAGGATGAAGCGGAGGTCGGGCTGGCGAGCCAGCGCGAGCGCGGCCCCTGGCACCACCACCTCCGGCCCATAGTCGCCGCCCATGGCGTCGAGCGCGAGAGTCGTTGGACCTGCCATGCATCTCGCCCGTTCAGCTGCCACCCACGAGCGGCGGGGTCGGCTAGCGCCCCATCCGGCCGATCGGCGCGAAAATAACGGTCCTACGCCTGGATACAATTAGAATTGACCGGGTGCGACCACTCAAGCCTCGGGCTCGCCCTGCTTGCGGCCGAGGCGCGCCAGCGCGGCGAACGGATGGGTGGCGGCGGCCGCCGCCTTGTCGTCCTTCCAGTCGAAGCTCACACCTGGCTTGCGGGGATATGGATCCAGGCCGCTCATGAGCTCCTCGACGATAACGCGGCCGATGTCGACCACGCCGTTGTCGATGGGCTCCTCGTCGGGGGCCTCGAGATCCTCGTGCGACACCTCGAGCTCGCTCGGGCCGCGCGCGTCGCGAGCCCCTCCGTCGCCGGGAACGAACACGACATCGAGGTCGAGCGCCAGCTCGGTCGCCACGGGGTCGAGTGTCACCACGCAGGCCTGGGTGATGCGCGCGGCGATCCTGCCCGCCAGCGACAGCCTGCCGCCGGCGGCGGGCCGCAAGCGATAAGCCACGGACAGTGCATCCACGGACAACACATCGAGCACACCGGCCAACTGCTGCCGCTCCTCTGCCGTAGCGATACGGTCGACGGGAAGGCCCGCCGCGGGCACATCGCGAACAGCGTGGGTCCAGTGGAGGGCCGTCACGATCGAGCCTCCGCTTTGTCAACGAACATGGCGATCTCCATCGGGAACACAACGCGAGCTGCCAGCACATCGGTCGTCGGCAGCGTGCCGAGCGTTTCGCGCGCACGCCGCACATATGCGGCGAGCGCACGCACCAGCGGCCATACTTCAGAGGCCACCGCGGCATCCGGTGCACGGTAGACATGATCCATGAGGGCCGCCTCGAGGGTTGCCGCTCCACCAGTGCGATCGTCGCCGCGACCCACGTCGGCAAAGCCCAGGCCATAATCCCTGGCCCGCTCGGACAAGGCGCCGGCGAGACGCCCGATGCGCATGGCGACGCCGTCGTCTCCGATGCCTATGCGGCGCAAAGCATCATCCATGTCCGAGACCAGAACCTCCATCAGCCGCTGCCCCAATCGCTGCCCCTCCGCGCCGGCCGTCTTGAGGCGCTCCAGGACGAGGACGGTATGGAGCAGCACCATCTCGAGGCGACCATCCATCGTGTCGGGAACACCGCAGGACAGGTAGAGATCGGGCTGCCGAGCCTGTGCCACAATCCGCCCGTAAAGCTCCTCGGCTCGCCGCCGCAACTCCGACCTACCCTTGAGCCAGCCCAGCATGCGTCACCCGAGGTGCGTACTCAGCGCGGTCACCCAATCACCGTTCGGGGACGGGACTCTCACGCACATCAGAATCGAGGCGGAGGCGTTGTCTGCGGCCTCGGTTCCGGCTAGTTCGATTCGTGAAGATGGAGCGCAGCCGATTCTCTGAGCACCTATAGCCCTGGAGAAGGGTGGACGCCAGACAAGGGACAAGGCATGCCGGACGTTCCTCAGATCATCGGTGGGATCACGTCGGACAAGCACGCTCGCGGCTGTGCAAGGCGGACGGCACTGCTCATTGCGGGATTGCTGGTCCTCGCCGGCTGCTCGACGACGACCATCAAGCACGGGCAACTGCTGAA
>JBFWQN010000264.1:0-7276 GCA_050249405.1 Hyphomicrobiaceae bacterium
CAGTCGATCCCTGAGGACATCCGGCCGGAGAAGGCTCAGCCCTACTAACATCTGCTGGCGGAGAACGCCCAGACCGAGTACATCGCCTACGTCTCGGAGCAAACTCTCCTCCCCGACGACTCCGACAAGCCGCTGCGCCATCCGCAGGTGGAGGAGTTGTTCGTGAAGGAGGAGGGAAAGTACCTCGCAACCTTCCTGTTGGCGCACTGAGCCGCACCCGCCGCTCGGCATCGCCGGGCGATCACCGGACCAAGCCGTCGCAAGGGCAGCGCCCCATAGGCCAGGGCGCCGCCAAGCATGTTTCACGTCAGCGTGCTGCGCTGGACTACTTTTTCGGAGCCGCCTTCGGGTCGGCCTTGGGTGCCGGCTCGGCCTGCTTCTTCTTGTAGTCCTCGATCATGGCCTGCTGGCGCAGCGCGATCTGCTGCATCAGCGCCCTGCGCGCCTCGCTGTACTTGACATTGTCGATCGGCTGGCCCGCCAGAGCCTCGCTGAAACCGCTGAGGGGCACCGGGAAGGCGATCACCTGCCCGTTGGCATTGATCGAGAACACCATCATGCCGGCCCCGGCCTTGAGCTTGCCCATGATCTCGGGGTTCAGATCGAGCTCGGCCGTGCAGCCAGCCGGATGGCAGAGCGAGAAATTCAGCTTGATGGTCTCGAGCTTGGAATCGTCCACCTTCTCGTTCTTCTGGGCGGCGTCCCACATGGCCTTGTCGTAGATCTTGCCGCGCAGGCCCGGCTGGATCGCCATGCCGAGCGGCACCATGACCATCAGGTGCTCTTTGTCCTGCCCCTCGACGGCGCGGATGGCGGCCGAGACGAGCACCATGCCGGTATTGCCGTCGAGCCGCTCGTGGTGAGTGAGGCAGATGCTCTTCTCCGCCCGCTCCTCCTTGCCGTCCTTGCCCTTCACGAGCACCGGCGCCTTCTCGCAGAGCTTCACCCAGGCGCTCTGGCTCTGGGCCGCCTGAGCCGGCGCCGCAGCCGCCGGTGCGGCGCCCTTGGCCGCATCACCTTTTTTCTGCTGGGCGAGGGCCGGGCTTGCACCGAGAACCACGGCCGCGAGCATGCCGGCCGCCCCCACCATCCGCAATCCGGTCCCGAGAACAGAAGCTGTCATCTTCGTCAGTCCCCTTGAGCGTTGTGTTGCAGCCGACCCCCGCCGGCCCCGCCATTGTGCTTGAGCTGCCTCCACAAGGCGCATGCGAGATGCCTGCCGCCGCCGAGAGGTTCGTCCCTGGACCGGACACGCGTCACGTTTCCGACCTGCAAGCGTGCGGGACTAAAGGCCGGATTGCGGCAATCCCGTGGCCTCGCGCCTCCACTGCGGCAAGATCGCCGGTAAATTCACGATGGCAGGGTGCGTGACCGCTGCCGAGACACCTGCCGAGGCGTGGCCGTCCGGTTGCCGCAGGCGCATCGCCGCAGCCATTGACAGCAGCCACGCCATGCGCTTCCGCTCGCGCTCATGCAGCATCATCCGAAGCTCCACGTCCCCGGGGCAGGCAAACGGGCGGGTGGGCCGTTGCTCCACCTCCAGCGCAGGCTGCAAGCCGTCGCCGTCGTGGCGCTCGCGGCTTGGCCCATGCCGGTTGCCGTTGCCGAGACGGTGCACGGCATCGCCATGCACGGGGCACCGGCCCTGCCCGCGAGTTTCACGCACCTGCCCTATGTCCGGCCCGACGCGCCGAAGGGCGGCACGCTGCGGCTTGGCGAGCTCGGCAGCTTCGACAGCCTCAATCCCTTCATCCTGAAGGGCGTGGCGCCATCCGGCATTCGCGAGCACGTCTACGAGAGCCTGCTGGTGCGCTCGGCCGACGAGCCGTTCTCGCTCTATGCCCATATCGCGAAGGGCGTCGAGTTGCCCGAGGACCGGGCTTGGGTGGCATTTCATCTCGATCCGGATGCCCGCTTCTCCGATGGGCATCCCGTGACGGTGGACGATGTCCTCTTCTCCTGGTCGCTGCTCAAGGAGAAGGGCCAGCCCTACCACCGCGCTCATTACGGAGAGGTCGCGCGGGCTTGGTCGCCCGCAACCGGCGTGGTGCGCTTCGACATGCACCCCCGCGGCAATCGCGAGGCGCCGCTGCTGCTCGGCCTGATGCCGATCCTGCCCAAGCACCTGGTCGATCCCGCCACCTTCGATCAGACCTCGCTCGCGGCGCCCGTCGGATCGGGCCCCTATCGCGTGACCGAGATCGATGCGGGCCACTCGCTCACCTTCGAGCGCGATCCGGGCTGGTGGGCGGCCGGCAAGCCGGCCATGCGCGGCCGCTGGAACTTCGATCGCATCCGCATCGACTATTTCCGCGATCAGGCAACGCTGTTCGAGGCCTTCAAGTCGGGCGAGATCGACTTCCGGACCGAGGACGATGCAGGACGCTGGGCCGAGGGCTACGATTTTCCCGCGATGCGCGATGGCCGCGTCGCCCGCGCCGAGCTCGCGACAGGCTGGCCGGCCGGCATGACCGCCCTGGTGCTGAATACGCGACGGCCCATCTTCGCCGACGTGCGCGTGCGCACCGCACTGGGCCTGATGCTCGACTTCGAGTGGATCAATCGCAACCTTTATCACGGTCATTATGCGCGCACGCAGAGCTTCTTCGAGCGTTCGGAGCTGTCCGCGCACGGCCGGGCCGCCGACGCTGCGGAGCGTGCGCTGCTCGCCCCCTGGGCCGGCAAGGTGCTGCCCGACGTGCTCGACGGCCGTTACGCTCAGCCCACCAGCGACGGCACCGGCCGCAACCGCGACAACCTGAGAGCCGCGCTCGGTCTGCTCGCGCAAGCCGGCTACGTGCAGGAGGGCGGTCGGCTGGTCGATGCGGCCACCCGCCAGCCGCTCTCGTTCGAGATGATGGCCGGCAAGCGTGCCGAGGAGCGGCTGTTCCAGGCCTACGCGCGCTCGCTGGCGCAGGTCGGCATCGAGGCACGCATCCGCACGGTCGATTCCGCGCAGCGCTGGGCGCGCTTCAAGTCGTTCGACTTCGATGTCATCCAGTGGACCTGGGGCTCGTCACTGTCGCCGGGCAACGAGCAGCGCAATCGCTGGGGCTCGGCCAGCGCCGAGTCTCCGAATGCGCTGAACTTTGCCGGAGTGAAGGAGCCCGCGGTCGATGCCGCAATCGAGGCGCTGCTCGCCGCCCGCGAGCGGCCAGCGTTCGTCTCGGCGGTGCGGGCACTCGACCGGTTGCTCGTCTCGGGGCGTTATGTGATTCCGCTCTATCATCCGAAAGGCCTCTGGGTGGCGTGGCGCCGTGAGCTGCAGCGGCCGGAGCGGGCGCCGCTCGCGGGGCTCGCGCTCGACACGTGGTGGATGGCTCCGGCAAAGGCCGCCGCTCGCTGAGGCGCTCGGCCGCCGAGGCCCGGAGGTGGGACGTCTGTCCGGCCCACGGAGGCCGTCCCGGGAGGTGAAGGGCGATCGCTTTCCCTTACCGGACCGTCACTTGCCCGGAAGTGACTGGTCTGCGATAGTGCGGCCCAAACGAAACCGGCGCCGGAGGGCGTCCGCAAGGAGTTCGCCGTAACATGGGCAGCTTGAGCGTCTGGCACTGGCTGATCTTCCTCGCAGTTGCGCTTCTGTTCTTCGGGGGCAGCGGCAAGATCTCGGCCGTCATGGGTGATTTCGCGAAGGGCATCAAAAGCTTCAAGAAGGGGCTCCAGGACGACGCCGAGGAGGCGAGGAAGCCCGCCGACGTGCCTCGCACGATCGAGTCGTCGACGACCAAGCCGCACGACACGCACGCGACCGGCACGGGCAGCAAGGTCGGCTGAGGCTGCGTCTTCGACCCGGCACCTCCTTTGGCTGAAGCGCGCCCAAATTCGGCCGCGCAGCGAATTAGACAGGTCGTCGGCACGATGGCAGGCAGCTTTCTGAGAGCGCCCGCCTTGGCCGTGGCGAGAAACAGGGCAGGATGTTCGACCTCACCTCCTCGAAGCTGCTGATCCTGGCCGTCGTCGCGCTGATCGTCGTCGGTCCTAAGGATCTGCCGGTGCTTTTGCGTACGCTGGGCCGCTACATGGGCATGATCCGGCGACAGGCGAACGAGTTCCGGACGCAGTTCGAGGACGCCATGCGCGAGACCGAGCTCGCCGACCTCAAGAAGGAGGTGGAGACGCTCGGACGCGATGCGCAGGACACGCTTCGCGATGCGACGCGCACGGTCGAGACGCACGTTGGCGATGTCAATCGAGAGCTGAGCGACACCTACGCCGAGGTGGGCAAGCCGCCCGACGAGCTCGCCTCGCCCGCGCCCGACGGCGTGCCCACCACCTCCGCGGCGCCGGAGATCGGCATGGCGGCACCGGATGCCGTCGAGGCACCGCCGCCTGCGCTTACCCCGGTCGCCCCGCCCGCCGCTCGACCACGCGAGATCGAGTCCGCCGGTGTCGGGTCGTCGGGCCAACCGCACGCGACGGGCTGAGCCATGCAGGACATGACCCCCGCCGCCTCGACGCCGCCAGCGCCCCGACGCGATGGCCAGGAGGACATCGACGCCTCCCGTATGCCGCTCATCGAGCATCTGACAGAGCTGCGTCAGCGGCTCATCACCTCGCTGATGGCGTTCTTCGCGATGTTCGTCGGCTGCTTCTTTTTTGCAAAGCCCATCTTCAACGTGCTGGTCTGGCCGTATGTCCGTGTCGTGGGCGAGGACAAGGCCCGGCTCATCGCCACCCATTTCCTCGAGCAGCTCTACACCAACATACGCCTCGCCCTGTTCGGCGCCGCCTTCCTGTCGTTCCCCATCGTGGCCAGCCAAGTCTACAAGTTCGTGGCGCCCGGCCTCTACAAGAACGAGAAGCAGGCGTTCGTGCCTTACCTGATCGCGACGCCGGTGCTGTTCATGCTCGGGACGCTGGTCGTCTATTTCGCCGTGATGCCGCTGCTCATCTCGTTCTCGCTGGACATCACGCCTCAAATCGGCGGCCACGGCACCGGCAAGGCCGAGATCGACCTGCTGCCGAAGGTGTCCGAGTATCTGTCGCTGATCATGACGCTGATTTTCGGCTTCGGCATCTGCTTCCAGCTGCCCGTGATCCTGACACTGCTGGCGCGCGCCGGCGTCATCACGGGGGATTCGCTGCGCAGCTTCCGCCGGTATGCCATCGTCGCCATTACCGGCGCTGCCGCCGTGCTCTCGCCGCCCGATCCCTTCTCCATGCTCGCCATGATGGGCCCCACCATCCTGCTCTACGAGGCGTCCGTGCTGCTCGTCGACCGGATAGCAAAGAAAAAGCAGGCGGACCTCGACGCGGCGAGTGGCATGTAGCGCGCCGCTGCCCCCGGGATCAGCTTCGGCAACCGCGCATGACCGTCGAGAGGGCGCCGCCAGCGTTGCGCGCCCTCGACAAGCTTGAGCACCATGGCGAGCGCGGTCTTGTTCGAGGGACAGCGCACGAAGCTGCGGGCGGACCACGTTCTGCGCCGTCGTCCGGACACGACAGGCTAAGCCACGAGCCTCTAGCCCGATGTGGGCAGAGACGATGGAGACGAGGGGTAGTCCACCAATCTCATGGTCCCGAGCGCCGCGATTGTCTTGCCTTGCCGGTCCAGAATGGGACTGAGATGGGCCGAAAAGACCTGCGAAACGTCCCGGCCTGGATGGTGTGACACGAACGCAGCGTGATGACCGGCGAAGCAGCGATCGAATACCGGCTTCGACACGTTCGCGAAGAACTCCGCCGAGGTGGTCTCCCACAGTGGCTTGCCCACCAAGGACGTCGGCGGGGCGCCATGGAACGTCGCATTCGCCGGATTCGAATACAGGTAGCGGTAATCGCTACCGATGATCGCGACCCGATTGACGTCAGCATTCAGGGCGCGCAGCCCGGCGTCGCTGAGCCAGCCATTGCCGTCATCCAGCGGCGGATGTGGCGGCGGTGTGCGCCGATGGAGGGCATGCCCCAATTCGTCGAGATGACGCTCGGCCATTGTAACGAGCCGCGTCGTCAACTCGCGGTCAAGTCCGCTGTTCGCCAGGCAGTGCACGAGGGCTCGCAGTTGCACAACTGCGATGGCTGGCTCCCCCGAGGTCGTCTCCAATAGCCTGGAGAATGCCTCCGCCCTCTCGGCCTCCAGCATGGCGCGGTCGGTCGGCAGCATCGCCTCGAAGTGCTTTCGTATCGCCGTATCCGCAAAGCGATAGCGGTTCAGCCCATCCTTTAATTTGTTCCGATCCACGTCCCCCTCCCCGAGACCATTTCGCAAATTTTTCCCGCTGGTCGGGTGCATGCTCCATGCCAGTCTACAATAGCAGCAGCGCTTCCGGGTCCGCCATCTCAGCAGCCTGGAGGCGCTGAGAAGACGATCTGGGCAGGTGTGGGTGATGAGCAGCCGACGGCGGAGCCCGTCGCGGTCGGGCTGCATCATCCGCGAAACAGCTTCTTACCGACGCGCTTGATCAGTGAGCGGCTCCAAGCCTGCGGATCGCTGGGCTTGGCAGTGCGGCTGAGGATCATCATGGCCGCCTCGTACAGCAGGCCACGCTCCATAGCGTCGCCACATCGTGAGATGCGGCCGGCCCAGTCGACCTCGCCGGATTGATATGTCGCGGCTTCAACCCAGGGAGCGCGCCGACCGCAGAGGATGACGGAAAGCGCCCTGGCGTCTCGCTACAGGTGACATAGCCGAGCGCTACGATGGCGCCGACGCCCGGTGCCGGTGTCAGCTGACGCACGGTCTCGTCGGCCCGGGCGTAGGTGCGGGCGCAAGGGCGCAAGAAGGTGTTGAACTGCTGCCGAAGGGCGGCTAAAGGAGTTCGGGCAAGCCTCGATGATGGCTGTTCTCGCTCATGCCGCCGATCCAGGATCACCAGTCCCGAGCGGTGAGAAACAGCCGCCTTGACAGCTTGGGCGCGTAGCTCAGCGGTAGAGCACACCCTTCACACGGGTGGGGTCACAGGTTCAATCCCTGTCGCGCCCACCAGGAAATCGAAGACATTCCAATCATTTAAAAGACCTCAGCGCTTCGGGGCGGCCAGCGATGTCCGGGCTGGGGAGCACATGGGAAGCACGGGCTTGCCCGTGCCGACGCGGCGGACCTGCTCCTGGGAACCACGCTCACGTCATAGTTCGGCACCAACTTGCCGTGGCCTGCCGATTGTGCCCGTCTGTGCTGGGCGCGATACGTCTTCCTCCGGCGACCACCGCCTTGTCGCGTCTCGGTCGATGATCGAGTCTTCCATGCTCGTGATGGATGTTTGCGAGCGAGGAAGTGCCCACGATGTCGGATGTGGACACAAGTGGCGATGAGCGGCGTCGGAACAAGCGGTGGCCG
>JBFWQN010000265.1:0-7274 GCA_050249405.1 Hyphomicrobiaceae bacterium
CGGCCCATCGCTCGCGCCAGCGTCAGGCCGCTTGTCCCGCCGCCTCCAGTGCGATGGCTGGCGCGGTCCTTTCCCCGGTTGTGATCGGGTTGACTGTCCCTGGCGGCCGCTCGTCGGAGTTTTCATGTTTTCGCCTAGCCCCAGGGGCCTCTCGGACCGGAGGTGGCTCCAGGTCCTCTGCCGTCGGCATAGCCCCCGACCGGCCTTCCGCGATCGGCCATGGTCCGACCATCGCGAAGCTGTCCCGCTGCCGCCATCTCCTGCGCCAGCTTCTCCAGCTCCACGATGCGGTTCGCCGTGTCGGGATGCGTCGAGAAGAAGTTGTCGAAGCCCCGCCCCGACAGCGGGTTGATGATGAACAGGTGCGCCGTCGCCGGCACCGCTTCCGCGTCCTCGTTCGGGATGCCGCGCACGAGGCTCTGTATCCGTGCCAGCGCCGAGGCAAGCCACAGCGGATTGCCGCAGATGAGCCCGCCCAGCCGGTCGGCCTGATACTCGCGTGAGCGGCTGATCGCCATCTGCACCAGCATCGCCGCGAACGGCGCGACGAGCATCGCGGCGAGCGAAAGCAGCCAATTGCCGTTGTTGCGGCGATTGCCGCCGAACAGCACCGAGAATTGCAGCCACTGCGCCAGCATCGAGATGGCGCCGCCGATCGTCGCGGCGACCGTCATCGTCAAGGTGTCGCGGTTCCGGATGTGCGCGAGCTCGTGCGCGATGACGCCCGTCACCTCCTCCGGGCTCAGGGCCTCGAGCAGCCCAGTCGAGGCGCAAACCGTCGCTTTCGATGGGCTGCGCCCGGCCGCAAACGCATTGGGCTGCGGCTGCTGCATGATGCAGACGCGGGGCATCGGCAGGCCGGCGCGCTGCGCGAGATCCTGAACGATGCCGTAGAGTTGCGGCGCCTCCGCCGGGCCGACCTCTTGCGCCCGGTGCATCGCCAGCACGAGGCTGTCCGACCGCCACAGCGCGAACGCGTTCATGGCGAGCGCGATGAGGAACGCCACCACGAGGCCCTCTCGCCCTCCGACGACGGCGCCCATGCTGACAAAGATCAGCGTGAGCAGGCCCAGAAGCAGCGCGGTTTTGGCGAAGTTGGTCGGCATTGTCGTCTCCGGCCGCCGGGGCGCACCTGGAAAGGGGCCGGTTGCCTTATGATATATGGTGGCTCCGGCGGCAATGCCGAGTGCAGCTGAGATGGCCGAGGTTCCCGAACGTGACCACTGACGACCGCAATGGCCCGAGCCCGTCGCCCGAGACCGGGCTCCCTCGCCGGCCCCTGACGCCTGAGGCCGAGCGTGCGCTCGCCGAGGCCGAGGAGCGCCGCCGCCGTCGCGATGCCGAGGCAGAGGGCCGCGCCCGCGAGCTCGGCGGTCGCGCAGGTCCCGACCCCGTCCGTTACGGCGACTGGGAGAACGGTGGCATCGCCTCGGATTTCTGAGCCGCCCGGGGTCGCGGCCGCCACCGCATCGGGCCCGCACTGTCGTGCTTGTCCCGTTCCGGGTCATGCCGTCCCGCGTTGACATCGCGTGGGACACACAATGGCCACCGCGACATCGTTAGCCTTTGCAATGAGTTGCCGGCGCTGCCCTTCCGTGCCGTTTCAAACCATTCGGGGCTCTGGCCGCCCTCTCCGCGCTGCGCCGGCCCCACCCCGGCAGCCGGCACCTCCCGGCATTCCCCTTGCACTTTCCCTGGCACGACCGCGCAAGCGACCCAGGGAGAGACACACATGTCGGCCATCGGCCTCGATCGCATCCGGCCCACCATCGGCGCCGTAGCGAACGACGAGAAAGGCAGCATCGCCATCGTCTTCGCGATCTGCTCGTTCGTCCTCGTGATGGTTACGGGCCTCGCCATCGACATCGGCCGTGTCATGCATGCCGAGCGCACCATCACCAACGCGCTCGACGCCGCCGCTCTAGCCGCCGCCAAGGGCATGCGCGTCTCCGGTCTCAGCGACGATGAGGTCGAGACCGTCGCGCAGAAGTATTTCCAGGCCAACATGCAGGGCCACGGCGGCACCTACGCCGACATCCAGAGCATCTCGGTGAACGTCAGCCGCGCCAACAATTCCGTCGCGATCAGCGTCGAGAGCGAGGTTCCGATGATCTTCGCCAACGTCGGCGGCATCTCGAAAATCTCGTTGCCGAAAAGCTCGGTCGCCATCTTCGAGAACAAGAGCATCGAGATCGGCCTCCAGCTCGACGTGACAGGCTCCATGTGCCAGCCCTGCAGCAAGATTGCGGCGCTCAAGGATGCCGTCGTCGGCGACAATGGCCTGCTCGACATCCTGATGCCTGACAACGGCACCACCAATTCCGTGCGCATCGGCCTCGCGCCCTTCGACGCAGGCGTCAACGCCGGCCAGTATGCAGCGGCGGTCACCGGCGGCCGTGCCGGCTCCGACCACTGCACCTATGAGCGCCGCGATAGCTCTCTTCAGGCGACTGATACGGCGCCCATCGGCAATGCCCGCTTCAAGGCCCGGTCGGAGCTGTCCGGCGAAAGCGCCTGCCCCGGTGCCGGCAACGAGGTCGTGGCCATGACCGACGACAAGGCCGCCCTTCGCACCGCCGTGAACGGCCTTTCGACGGGCTCCTCCACGGCCGGTCATCTGGGCGCTGCCTGGGCCTGGGGCCTCGTCTCTCCGGAGTGGGCCACGATTTGGGGCGGCACCGCTCCCGCAGCCTACGGCGACGGCCGTACCGAGAAGTACGTGATCCTGATGACCGACGGCATCTACAATACGGTGGGCGGCGTCAACAAGGGCGACAACAGCTCGACCGCCACTCAGTCGAAGAGCTTCGCGCAAGCCACTTGCACGGCCATGAAGGGCAAGGGCGTGATCGTCTACACCATCGGCTTCCAGACGCCGTCGACGGTGAAAACCGAGCTCCGCGCCTGCGCCTCCGGCGCCTCCAAGTTCTACGACGCCGCCGACGCGGATGCCCTGAAGGCCGCCTTCCGCGCCATCGCCGAGGAGATCAACAGCCTCCGCCTGTCGAGCTGACGGGCCTCTCCCCTCCCGCCGGGCCCCGCTCCCCCTGGGCTCGGTCGCAAGCAAGGGTGCGCCTCCCCTCCGGGCGCACCCTTGTTGCTTGTGCGCCAGCGCTTCCGGTCAGTACGAAAGATACTTGGCGCGCCGCTCGGTGAAGCGGCGCGTTTCGCCGTTCCAGGAGCCGACGATTTCTGACGCCGGCGTGCCGCGTGCGAGCGCGTCGGTGAGTCGCTGGGTTCCTGCCAGACGGCCGAACGCCTTCGCATCCACGACCAGGCTGCCCTTTCCGGCCGAGCGCAAGGCAGCCGCGAACGCTGCGAGAAGATGAATGCCCGTTTCCACCGGCGCATAGGTTGAAGCATTGGTGATGGTCAGCTTCACGGCCGGGATCTGCTGGTCGCGGAAGCGCGGGCCCGTTGCGAGGCCGGCAATGGTGCGCGGGGTCATGTGCATCGCTTCGACACGATATCCGGAAAGACCTTTGCGCCCGGCATCGGCCGCGATGCGGGCCGCGTCGATATCAGGATGTCCCAGCTGTAGAAACGGCGAGTGCGTGCCGCGGCCTTCGCTTGCCGCCGTCGCCTCGAACAAGCCGGTTCCGGCATAGGCCAGCGCCGTCTCGAACGTCGGGATGTTCGGGCTCGTCGGTACCCATGGCAGGCGCGTTGCGGGCAAGAGCATGTCGCGACGCCAGCCCGAGATGGGCACAACCTCGAGCGCAAGGCTGTCGAGGCCCGGCAGCAGACGCTCCCCCGCGATCATGCGCGCGAGCTCGCCGACGGTCAGTCCGTGCGTGATCGGGATCTCATAGCGGCCGACGAAAGATGCGAACGGCTTTTCGAGAACGTATCCAGACACCCGCTCGCCGCCGAGCGGATTGGGCCGGTCCAGCACCACGAACGGCAGGCGCGCGGCGGCGGCGGCCTGCATGGCGAGGCCCATCGTCGAGATGAACGTGTAGAAACGCGTGCCGATGTCCTGCATGTCGAAGACGAGCAGGTCGAGGCCATCGAGCATGGCCGGCGTGGGCTTCAAGGTGGAGCCGTAGAGGCTCAGCACGCGCACGCCCGTTCTGGCATCACGGCCGCCCGCGACTTTGGCTCCGGCCTCCGCCGTTCCGGAAAGGCCGTGCTCGGGCGTCAGTATGGCTGCGAGCCGGACACCTCTCGCATTCGCTACGACATCGACCAGCCGCTCGTTTCCGACACGGCCGGTATGATTGGTGAGAAGGCCCACGCGCTTTCCGCGAAGCAAGCCGAAGCCGTCCGCCGCCAGCCGGGCCGCGCCTGTCTGCACGGCGGGCTCGGCCGTCGCATCCTCCGATCGAAAGGCGGTCATCACGGCGGCTCCCACGGCGGCGAGCGCTGATTTGGCAAGACGGCGCCGGTCGAATGGCAGGCGCCGGCTCACGCTGGCACGTCCTCGAGATCCGGCGCTGGCGGTGGCGCGAGCTTCCCGGCCCACGCGAAGCGGCGCGCTTCGCGCACGAACGCGCCGACAGCCGGCGAGTGGGGCCGCCCTCTGACGGTCACGAGCTGCACCGTGCGGCGCACCTCCGGCTCGACCAGAGGACGCGCGACGAGGCCGTGCAGGGTGACTGCGAATTCCGGAATGTACGTGAACCCCAGTCCGGCGAGCACCATGCTCTGCACCCAGTCGTCTCGATCGCTGGAGTACCGGCGACGGAACTCGATGCCGCCGATCTCGAGCCGGACCCGGCGCAGATGCTCGTAGAACTCGCAAGCCGCGCGGCCGAGATAGCAGTGCTCGTGCAGATCGCGCATGCGAATGGCATTCTGGCGCGCCAGCGGATCGTTCGGCCCGATGGCCACCATGAAGCGCTCCTCGAACAGCGGCAGGGCGTGAAACCGGTCGTCGAGGGCATCGGGGCGCGCATAGATCGCGATGTCGAGGTCGCCACCGGCGAGCTTCTCCTCGATGACGGGCAGCGGCCCGTCGGTCAGATGGATATCGATACCTGGATGGCTGTCGCTGAAGCTCGCGAACAAGTCCACGAGCCGCAGAGGCCCGATGGTGCACATGAGCCCGATGCGGATCGATGTCCCGGTCATGCGGACATAGTCGAGCGCGCGCGCCCGGGCGGCCTCGAGCTCGGACAGGACATGGCTGAAATAGGGCTGCATCATGTGGCCGAGCTCGGTCAGGTGCGTGTTGCCACGTTCCCGATGAACCAGCGGCCCGGCGCCGAGCTTGTCCTCGAGGCCTTTGATGGCACGCGTGAGCGCCGGCTGGGTCACGTTGCAGCGCTCGGCGGCGCGGGTGAAATTCAGCGTGGCCGCCAGGGCGAGGAAATAGCGGATCTCGTGCGTTTCCATGTGGTCACATCACCGATGCGCTGGCGGTCCATGCGGACTGGGGCAGCAAGTGCTACACCGGCATCATAACATCAGGCTCAAGATCGCGGCAGAAGCGATAGCCGAGGCATCGGCTCCCTCATGCGAGGTTCGCCGGCCGCGTGATGGCGCAAGGCGCAATCTGCAGACGGCCGCTCTGTCGGACGGAAAGCAGGGCATGCGCGGCAAGGCAGCGTCGAGGAGGAGTTGCACGTGACAAATCCCGCCGCCGATCGCCCGAGCGGATTTCCGTGGCCGCCGGTACTCCTCGTGCTTGCCGTCGGGCTGGCGTTGGCGCTGGACCGTCTGGTGCTGCCCCTGCCGGTTCCCTTTGCCGAGGTTGGCCTGGTGCACGACCTCGGCGCGACGCTGCTGATGGCTGGTTTGGTGCTCGTGGTCTGGGCCTCGTTCCAGTTCCCGCGCCACAAAACCTCGATCCGGCCGGATCGTGGCTCGTCGGCACTCGTCGCGGCGGGGCCTTTCGCCTTCTCCCGGAACCCGATCTATCTCGGCGAGACCGTTGCCATGATCGGCGCGGGCATATCGTTCAACAGTCTCTGGCTGGTGCTCGCCGCCCCCATGTTCGCGGTTGCCGTGACACGTCTCGCGATCGTGCCGGAGGAGGCCTATCTCGCCCGCCGTTTCGGTGCGGACTATCTCGACTACAGGGCCCGTGTCCGGCGCTGGCTGTGAACTTTGTTTACGAAATGCGGCCTTCAACCATTGATTCGCCGGATTTCGGGCCCAACTCATCGATTGGGGCAGAGCGAGGTTAGGGCTCATGGATTGCGCGTCGAGGCCACTCCGGGTCGTGGCACTGCTGGCCGTCTTGGCTCCGGGCGCCGCCGCTACGGCGGAGGCTGATATGCCGCGCCGTGACGGAATCGGCGAGATGCTCGAGCGGACCGGAAATGCGGGCCGGCTCGCCCAGTCGCGCGAGCGCCGTGCCGCCTCGCCGAGGGCTCCACAGCCTCAGCCGGTTGCACCGCCGGCCGCCCCCGTGGCTCCCCCCGCGCCGGAGTCCGCCGATCCTCGGGCGGGAGATGTGGCGCACGAGCAGGCGCTGCGACTGATGCGCGCCATCGATGCCATTCTGCAGGATGCGGCCCGCAACCGCGGGGAGGCCAGGAAGCTCCCTTCGAAGGACGAGTTTCTGGTGCCGCCGATCTGGACCGAGACGCGCGAGGATCGCGAGGCCAAGATCAACAACCTGCTCGAGGCCACGCTCGGCATCGTCACCGATGTGCCGGTGGTCGAGGTGCAGAAGCGGATCGAGACGCTCAAGCGCAACATCCGCGAGCTCGACGACCGGATCGTCAAGCTGCGCGAGAAGCAGCTCGTCGCCCCCAAGGACGGCTTTCTGCCGGGCTATGTCACGGACACTGTCGACAGCATCGCCAAGGACATAGAGGACAGCCAGAAGCGGATCGGCGACAACCGGGGCGAGATCGCGCGCTCGAAGCGCGAGGTCTACGACGGGCTCGCCAAGTCGGGCATCCAGATGACGCCCGAGCAGGTCGACTTGCTGCTCGACGGTGTGCTGTCCGGCGACCTCGTGCGCCTGGTCGCGGTGTTCGATGCGGCCAAGGCCATCGACGCGCAACTCGCCAGGCTGATGGCCCAATCGGGCGAGAATGTTGGGGCAGCGCGCCGCTATTTCGCGATGCATGCAGCCCTGTTCGCCATGGTGGTGCACGCTCAGGATGCGACCATCGCCAAGATCGACAAGCAGTACCTGCCCAAGCTCGAGGCCATCACCAAGGACGTTGCGGCGGCACGCGAGAGGACGGCGGAGCTGCTGCGTGCCGAGAACCGCCCGGATCAGCGGCGCGCGCTGGAGGCCAACCGGGAAAGCCAGAAGCTTGCCGACGAGGCCGCCCGCGGCTACCGGCGCTATCTGATGCAGCAGCGCGAGCAGG
>JBFWQN010000266.1:0-7268 GCA_050249405.1 Hyphomicrobiaceae bacterium
TTCTGACGCGATCTCTAAACAGGAGCTTCGCGTCATGAAAAGCATCGCCCTTTGGTTGCTCGGCGTACCGATAACCATCATTCTACTGCTCAACATTTTCGGATTTCTGAGCTGACGGGGGTCTGCTCCGGGCGGCGCTGCACCGCCCGAGCTGCCACCCGCACCGTTGATCAGCTCAGCTCGCGGATCCGGAAATTCAGTCCGCCCCGGGGTGTTAGCGTCACCGTGGCGGTGATGCCGGGATGCTGATCGGCCGTTGCGAACTGGTTGCCCACGTACTCTGGACGGAACCGGCGCAACAGCATGGAGAGCGCCAGCGTGTTCTCCACCTGACTCATGGCGCCGCCGATGCATGAGCGCTTGCCGCCGCCGAACGGGATGTAGACGTACGGCTTCCTCTTCTTGGCCGCCTCGCCCATGAAGCGCTCCGGACGGAAAGTCTCGGGCTCCTCCCAATACTTCGGCGAATGGTGCGTGCCGTACGCGAAGAGCGCGATGCGATCGCCGGCCTTGATCTCGCGGTCGCCGATCACATCATCCTTCGCGGCGATACGAATGAGCCCCCAGATCGGCGGGTAGAAACGCATCGTCTCCTGGATGACGGCACGCGTATAGGCGAGCGCCGAGTAGTCGGCCGCGGCAGGCTCGCGGCCTGCGTTGCCATAGACCTCGTCGCCTTCGCGGCGAATCCGCTCGGCGATCTCCGGCCGGCGCGATGTCTCGTAGAGCGCCCAGGCAAGCGTCAGCGCTGTCGTCTCGGTGCCGGCCCACAGATATTGCTTGAGCTCGTCGATCGCCTGCTGCTCGTCGAACTCGGGAATGCTCGGATCGGCCACTGCCGCCTCGATCATCTTGAGCAGCGTACGCTCGCGCGCCTCGCGTGGGTCGGCGGCCATCACGGCTGGCGGCACCGAGGCCCACACCTCCATCGCTTTGGCGGTCGCCTCCTCGGTGATCTCGAACTCGGCACCCGAGATTTTCTTCAGCCGCACGGACTTGTGGTTCATCACGTCGGTGTAGGTCTTCACGTACTTGAACACGACGTGCGGATTGAACGGCATCTCGCGGTCGAACAGCGCCTTGCAGATCATGTCCGCAGCCAGCGTCCAGGTCTGCTCGACCATCTCGACCGGCTCGCCGCTCCGTGCCAGCTCGGCCCACGAATCCATCTTGGCCCGGATCGCCGTCAGGAAATACGGTATGTACTCGGCGAACATGTCCGGATGGAACGCCGGCTGCTGCGGCATCCGGATTTTCTGCCAGAGCGCTCCATCGTGCGTGATCATGGCCTTGCCGAAGATCGGCTTCAGCCCGTCGAAATACTTGATGTAGTCGTCGACCTTGGTGACGAGCACGCGCTTGAAGTGCTCCGGGTCGGAGAGGAACACCACACGCTCGCTACCCATGTTCACCGTCAGCGTGCCGTGCCGCTCGGTGAGTTGCGTGAGCACCTGCATGGGGTTCGCGATGTCGCCCTTGTGCAGTGCCGCGAGCTTGAACCAGATGCTCTCCTGCTCCCCCAGGCCTTGCGTGTGGGATTGCGTCGCACTCATGGTCGTTCTCCGCACGTCCAAGCCCGCTGCCCCCAGGGCTGGCGGGACACCGTCGCGGGAACAGGCGGATGGCTCCCCCCTCCCGTGCGACAGCCTGCGTACCACCCGGCGGCGTGCCACGTCTCTCGACGCCCTGCCGCAGCGGCACTCTGTCGGCCAAAGCAGGTGAACACGGCATTTGTGCGGGCCGCGCAATAGCTTGGGTCCGGGCTGGTTAATGGGGGCGTCGCTCCCGGGGTTGTCAGGGCAGGCGCGGGATGCGCAGATGGGCACCCGATCATGAAGCGGAGAGCCACCCATGAAGCTGTTCCACTCGCCCACCTCGCCCTATGTCCGCAAGGTGATGGTCACCGCCATCGAGAAGGGCCTTGACGGCCAGATCGAGAAGCTGCCGACCAGCGCCAGCCCCATCAAGCGGGAGGGTGATCTGCCGTCGAGGAACCCGCTCGGCAAGGTGCCCTGCCTGATCACCGACGACGGCCGGGCACTGTTCGACAGTCCGGTCATCTGCGCTTACCTCGACAGCCTGAAGTCACCGCCGTTGATCCCCGCCGACTCCAAGGGGCGCTTCGACTGCATGACGCTCGAAGCCCTGGCCGACGGCTTCCTCGACGCCGGCATCCTCTGCCGCTACGAAGGCGCGCTTCGGCCAGCCGATAAGCAGTGGAAAGACTGGACCGACGGCCAGATGGCCAAGATCATGGGTGCTATCGGCGCGCTCGAGACGACGTATGCCGGCCAGCTCACCGGGCCACTTACGGTCGGCCAGATCGCGGTCGCCTGCGCGCTCGGCTGGTTCGATTTCCGCTACGGACAGATCGATTGGCGGAAGAATCATCCGAAGGTCGCGGCGTTCGCGAAGGCCTTTGCCGATCGCCCTTCGATGAAGGCGACGATGCCGGTCGGCTGAAGCGCAATCGGTTGAGATCGGCGAGGGGCGGCCACCGCCGCTCTTCACTCAAGGCCGAGACCCGGGGCCGCGACTTTGCGCCCCGGACAACCTTTGACAGGGGACGGCCGTGATATGAGGCCACCTCTGGTCGCCCGCATGACACAGGACGCACTCGGGGATCGTTCGGTGCCGAGGAAGATGGCCTTCGTGGGCGCGGTCGTCGCCGCTGCCGTAGCTGCATTCGTTATCGTGCTTAGTCAGCTCGACCGGCTCGCCAAACGGCCAGGCGGGACGAATGCAGCCGTCGTGACGAGCTGCGAGATCGAGCTGGGCCCCGAGCGGTGTGCCGCCAACCTGGATTTTGCGCCGGGTCGTGCCCGCGTCTTCTTCGACGCCTTCGATGGGGCCGACGTCGACGAGAATCGCTGCATGCGCAGAGCACTGGATTACTTCGGTGCCTGCAAGTCGCGCAGTCCGGTGACGGCACGCTTCTATCGCGGGCGAGAGCTCATCCGCTCGACCACGCACAAATGACATCGGCTACGCATCGCCGCGAGCGGTCGCGACGACGAGCTTCTGCCATGCCGGAAGGCAGACTGCCGAAAGATCGTAGCGGTCGGCGACCGAGCGCCGCGCTGCATTGCGGATCGCGGCGAATGCCTCGGGATGCGCCAGGACATTCACGGCGCTCTTGGCGAGGCCATCGACATCGAAGAAATCGTAGAGCAGCCCTGTCCGCTCGTGCTCGATCACCTCGGTCACCGGCGGTGTCGCCGATCCCAGCACGACCGCTCCCGCCGCCATCGCCTCGAGTGCCGACCACGACAGCACGAACGGGTAGGTTGCATAGATGTGCAGCCGGGTCACTTGCATCAGGGAGATGAACGCCTGGTAAGGGATCTGGCCGACGAAATGCACCCGGTCCATCGGCAGCCGGTCTTGCATCTCGGCCAGCATTTTCGCTTTCCAGCTGCCTCCGGGCGGCGCCGGCCCGTAGGAGACGGCATCCCCGCCGACGATCACCGCCTGGGCATTCGGCCGTGCCGCGAGAATTGCCGGCAGCGCCCGCATGAAAATGTGGAAGCCCCGCATCGGCTCGAGATTGCGGTTGACGAAGCTCAGCACCTCGTCACCGGCCCTCAGGGTGCGCCCGTCGAGCCCATGCTGGTAGGTCGCCGCCGGGTCCGGCCGCACCACATCGGTACGGATGCCTTCGTGGATCGTCTTGATTTTGCCGACCACCTCCTGCGGGAAGCGGCTCGCCTGCCAGCGTGTGGGAGCGACCCCCACGGTGCAGTCCGTCATGGCCGCCAGCAGAGGGATATTCTTGGCCTTGAGAAGCACCCGCAGCGCATCGTCCACCGCCGGAAATTCTTTGTCGAAGCCGACGTCGCCCCCCTCGGCCGCATAATAGTACTCGGCATGCGCGATCAGCGGCGTGCTCGGAAAGATGTCCTTCGCCAGCATCAGCTCTCCCCACCCGGGGTGCCCCACGATGACGTCCGGCACGAAGCCCCGCTTCCGCATCTCGACGAGCCCGCTCGCCACCACCTCCCCGCGGATGAACCGGTTGAGCAACGTCCCGGCCGCCCGGCTGATCTGCCCCACCGGAGGGTTCTTCGGCATGCCGTAGCGGGCGAGCTTGATGCCTTCGAGCTGTTGCTTGTTGACCGCGTCGGTGAGAGCCACGACCTCGTTGCCCTTGCGCCTGGCGAGCGACTGCGCCACATGCCGGAACTGGCCGGGGAAGTTCTGGTGGATGAAAAGAACGCGCATCGATGGCTTCCTTCTGCGCTCTCGGCCGGCTATCGGCCGCGGGCGGTCATGCGATGCGGCAGCTTGTTCACGGCCGCGATGCCGACGTCACGCGCCACCACGCCGGAGCGTTGCTGTGCCTCGCGCAAAGTTCGCTTCAGATCGGCGAAATAGGGCAGGTGCTCCACCTCGATGCCGTGGCGTGGCGTGTCCTTGAAATGCGCGCGCACCCAGGCCTTTCGTTCCTCGATCTCGCCCAGCATCTCCTCGCGCGACGGGAGGCGTGCCCGGCCCATCTCATGCTCCCGCAGCCAACGGGCTTGACCCTCGCAGATCCAGTTGAGCGCTGTGTCGGAGTTGAAGTAGGCGAGAAAGTAGAGGCCGCGCCAGTCGGGCGGCACGATGCGCATGTAGAGGTCGAGCCCGTTCTCGCGCTCCTCCACCACGCGCCGGTCGAGAAAATCGAGGTCGATCAGGTAGCCGGTCGCGGCGATGAGTGTGTCGACCTCCTCGGTGCGACCACTTGCGAAGGTGATGCGGCGGCCGTCGATGCGCTCGATGCCGTTCTCGACGAGCACGCGTTTATATTTGATATGATTGACGATATTGGCGTTCGACGTGGCATGGACTCGCTTTGAGGTCGCCGGGAACCCAAGCTCCGACATGTCCCCTTGCACCATGTAGACCAGCGACCGGACCACCTTGTTGCGTAGCCACGTCGGCACCCATGGCTGGTAGAACGGCTTGACGGCGTCCCAGAACGGCTTGCCGAACACCAGCTTCGGAATGATGAGGGCGCTCGATCGCGCAACGAGCACCACCCGCTCGGACGTGACCGCGAGATCGCTGGCGATGTCGAGCGCGCTGTTCCCGACACCGACCACGCACACGCGCTTGCCGACGAACTGTGCCGGCTCCCTGTAATGATGGGAGTGAAGGTATTCGCCTTTGAAGCCGTCGCGGAAATCCGCGACCTCGAGCGGCTTCGTCAGGTGGCCGGTCGCGAGCAGCACGCAATCGTGCTCGATCACCTCGCCGGTGCCGGTCTCCAGCCGCCAGCGGGGCCTCTCGTGGGTGTAGCTGTCCGCGGGCCCCAGTTTGACGATCTCGGTATTGAAGCGGACACGCTCGGTCACGCCGAAGTGGTCCGAGTAGTCCCTCAGGTAGCGCGCCATGTCCCAGTGCGATGGAAATGGTGGCACCGATGGATCGAACCGGTAGTCCGAGAAGTTGGTGAGGTCGCGCGCCGTATTGATGTGCAGCGTCTTGTAGGCCGACGAGCGGCCGTTGTCGTTCTGATAGACCCACATGCCGCCGACGTTGCTGCCGATCTCGTACAGCGTGACGTCCAGCCCTTCCTCGAGCATGTGCTTTGCGCCGCAGATGCCCGCGGCACCCGCTCCGATGACCCCGACCGACTTCTTGCTCGCCATATCGCCTTGCTCCGTGAGCTCGGTGGCAAGCTATCCGTGGGGTCGTCCCCTGTCACCCGCTCTGCCGATAAAGACTGCCGCGGCCGTTCAAGGCCGCGATTCCAGGTTCGAGACGCGCACGGGCGGCTGCCGCATCAACTCGTCGATCCGCACCCGCTCGCGCTGAAACGCGGCGAGTTGCCGTCCCGCCAGCCTCTTCTCGCGGGGCACCTGGATCGAAAGCGGATCGACCCACCGGTTCGAGACGAGCACCTCGAAATGCAGGTGAGGCCCGGATGAGAGACCGCTCGAGCCGATGTAGCCGATCACCTGCCCCTGGCGCACCCTGACACCTGCCGAGATGCCCGGGGCGAAGCTCTTCATGTGGCCATAGGCGGTCTGATACCCGTTCGCGTGCCGCACCCGGACATAGTTGCCGTATTGCCCCTTGTACCCTGCTTCCTCCACGGATCCGTTTCCGGCGGCGACGATCGGCGTCCCGATCGGTCCGGCCCAGTCGACGCCGGAATGCAGCTTGCGTTGGTTGAGCAGCGGGTGAAAGCGAATGCCGAAGCCCGATGTCAGCCGGACATCGTCGCTGCGGACCGGTTTGCGGAGAAGGAAGCGCCGCGAGTTGTTGCCGTTGACATCGTAGTAGTCGACGCTGCCGTCGCCTTCCCGGAACCGGTAGAAGCGCTGCGTCGATCCCGCCACGGTGATCGAGGTGACCAGCAATTCGCCGAGGGTGCCATCGGCGCCTTTGTCCTCGTCCTTCAGGTCGAAGAACAGCTCCACGGCATCGCTGCCTCGGGCTCGTCGCCTGAAATCCGATTCGTAAGCATGCACCCGCAGGATCGTCTGGATTGTTTCGGACGGAATGCCCTGCGCCAGGGCGCCATGATACAGGCTGTTATAGAGGCTGATCGAGGTTGACGCGTCCGCCACGTGTCCGCCCGTCTGCCGCGGCGCGCTCGGCGCCGTCGATGCCACGAACTCGCCGGCAGCATTGCGCTCGACGGTAACGCGATGCTCTCCGTTCGCGCCGAGCACGGTGTACCGGATCGGCTCGGGTTTGCCCGACCCGGAAAGCGACGGGGCGAGACCGAGCTCGATTTCGCTGCCGGGCGGCACGGCCGACTCTGGCAGCGTTGCCCGGCTCGCCTCGACCATGTCGCGAGCCTGCCAGGCCTCGGCACCCATCCTGATCAGAAGTCGCGTCAGTGTCTCGCCGCGGCCGAGCTTGACCTTGACCGTCTGCTCGTCGCTTTCGTCGGCAATCTCGTCCCGCTCGACGCTCGATTTGGTGAGCGTGGTGCTGTTCAGCGTCTGCGGAGAGGTCGATCGGTCGCTACCGCGAGACAGATCCAGGCCCTCCGGCGCGAACGATGAGCGGATTTGAACGCGATCCGCCTCGTTCGATATGGCCCGCGCAACGAGCTCGACCACCTCGGTCTCTTCCAGGGCTTGGCCGTCCTCGGGTGGCAGGATGCTTCCCAGCAGCTCGACCACCCGGATCGTCACCTCGCCGCCGTCGGGGCCCGCGGCCACGCTGCCCGGCTCCGGAGAATCCTTAGTGCCACCGCTAGCTGCAAATAGTTTCAACGGGTTGAACGGCGGGATCGAAACAGCAGGGTCGGGCTCGACGGCAGCGAGGCG